>DASWMA010000203.1:0-3545 GCA_036399995.1 Longimicrobium sp.
CGCGCGACGTCGTCGTACGCCGAGTCGCGGGCGGCCGTCGTGGCGTACGTCCGCGCGTACTGCGCCAGGAATGGCTGCGCCATGAACAGCCCGTCGAGCCACATCTGCTGCGGATAGATCTTCTTGTGCCAGAAGCCCCCCTCGCTCGTCCGCGGCTGCTGGCGGAGCTGCTGGCGCAGCATGTCGGCCGCGTACTTGAAGCGGCCGTCGTCGGAGCCGAGCGCCAGCTCCTGCTGATGCATGCGGAAGAGAAGGCGGCCCTGCGAGATCTCGTCGATGTTGTAGTCGTCGAGTGCGTAGCCCAGGATGTCGCCCTCGGGGGTGATCCAGCGCTCCATGTTGGCGCTCACGTACTCGAGCATCGCCGTGTCGCGCTTCTCCAGCGCCACGCGCTCAATGGCGTTCAGCACCACGCCCTGCGTGTAGTCCCACCGGCGGTGCGTCTGGGGATTGCGGCGCATCACCGAGCGCGCCATCCGCACCGACCACGGCGTGCCGTCCGCCGACGTTCTGCGCTGCGGCGGGGCGTGGGGAATCGCGTACGGCGCGTCGTCCGGCTGGCGCGTGCCCTCGCCCAGCCCCGTGCCGGCGGGAAGGTGCCGCACCTGCGCAGCCACGTCGACGGACGCGAATGCGGCGACGGCGAGCGCGAGGGCGGAGGCGCGGCGGAGGGTGCGAAGCGGTGTCATCTCGTTCTCAGCCGATGGTGGCGGGGAGCGACAGCGGAGCGCCGTTGATGCGCACGTTCCGGGTGTGGAAGCCCGCCACGTGCCGGATCTCGTGCGGCGCGGGGGTCTGGCCCACGCGGACGTTGCGGAGGCTGACGTCGCGGATCGGGGCCTGGGGAACGCCCACGATTCGGATCCCCGTGGCCGCGCGGTCGCAGGTGACGTCTTCGATCACCACGTCGCCCACGTCGGGGGCGTGCCGGCCGCCGCGGTAGCCCTGGTAGGCGGTGGTGAAGTTGATGAAGATCTCGGCCTCGCCGATCGGCACGTTGCGGATGCGCACGTGCCGGATCGAGCCGCCGCGGTCGAGGTTGGTCTTGAAGTAGATCCCGGTGAAGGTCTTCTTCACCCGGATGTCGTGCAGGAAGACGTTGCGCACGCCGCCCGACATCTCGCTCCCCAGGCAGAGCGCGGCCTTCAGCGAGGTGAAGTCGCAGTTGCGCACCACGATGTTCTCCGACGCCTGCCCCACCCGCCAGCCGTCCTGGTCGCGCCCGCTCTTGATGGCGATGCAGTCGTCGCCCGTGTCGAACGCGCACCGCTCCACCAGCACGTCCACCGACGATTCGGGATCGACCCCGTCGTTGTTGGGATTGTGCGTGGTGATGGCGAGCCCGCGCGCCGTCACGTTCTGGCAATAGACCGTGTGCACGCTCCAGAACGGCGAGTCGACCAACGTGAAGTCGCTCAGGAGGGCGTTGCGGCACCCCCACAGCTGGATCATCCCCGGCCGCAGGAAGTGGCCGGGGCCGAAGAGGCGCTGGTGCACGGGGACCCCGTCGATCCCCATCTGCCGCAGGCGGTTGACGTCCCCGTCCTGCCGCTGGCGCCATCCCGCGAACTCGGCCTTGCCGTTGCCGTCGATCGTCCCGCGGCCGGTGATGGCCACGTTGTGCGCCTGGTAGGCGTAGATCAGCGGCGAGTAGTTGAACAGCTCCGTCCCCTCCCACCGCGTGAGCACGAGGGGGAGGTAGTGCGCGGGATCGGCGCTGAAGCGGAGGGTGGAGCCCGCTTCGAGGTGAAGCTCCACGTTGCTCTTGAGATGGATCGGCCCGTCCATCCACCACCGTCCGGCGGCGACGACGACGCGCCCGCCGCCCGCCGCGTTGCAAGCCGCCACCGCCCGCGCGAACGCCGCGTGGTTTCCGCTCGTCCCCTCCCCCGCCACCGCGCCGAAGTCGGTGACGCGGAAGACGCGCGCGGGGAAGACGGGCGGCACGATGCGGCGGAGGATGGCGGCCACCTCGGCATCATCATCCACCCGGCCGTCGGAGAGGACGCGGAGCGCCCGCGCCCCCGCCTCGCGCGGTGCCAGCGCGGCACCGGCGACGCCCAGCGACGCGGCGCCAAGGAAGCCGCGGCGGGTGAGCACGCTCATCGGGGCGCCACCGGGGTGCGCGGCTCGGTGGTGCGCACGTCGCTGGGCAGGCGGTCGGCGTCGCCCTTGAGCGCCGCGGCGTGCGAGGTGGCGGTGGCGGGCTGGCCGTTGATGAACGAGCCGGCGAAGCGGAGGCCGCGCACCCCCTCGGCCACGTTCCCGCGCTCCACCCCGTCGAAGCGCGAGTCGATGATGCGGACGTCGGCGATCTGGGACCGAGGGTAGGCGCGCATGTACAGCCCGTACTTGCTCTTGCGGCTGGTGACGTTGCGCATCTCCACGTCGCGGACCACGGGGGTGAAGGGGCCGGACTGCCCCTCCTCGTAGAAGAGGTCGACGGAGAGGACCGAGTCCTTCACCTGGCCGATGGTCACGTCGCGCATGTAGACGTGTTCGAGGATGCCGCCGCGCATCGCGTTGTTCTTGAAGCGGAGCGCGCGGTCCAGGTTGGGCGAGTCCATCTCGCAGCGCTCCACGAACACGTTGCGCACGTGGCCGCTGATCTCGCTCCCCAGCGTGACGCCGCCGTGCCCGTCCTTCATCCGGCAGTCGCGGATCACGATGTTCTCGCTGGGCACGTTGATGCGGCGCCCGTCGGCGTTGCGGCCGCTCTTGATGGCGATGCAGTCGTCGCCCGTGTCGAAGGTGCACCCTTCGATCAGCACGTCGCGGCAGCTTTCGGGGTTGCACCCGTCGTTGTTGGGGCCGTGTGTGTTCACCGTCACCCCGCGCACCGTCACGTTCTGGCAGAGCACGGGGTTGATCTCCCACATGGGGGAGTTGATGACCGTCACCCCCTCCACCAGCACGTTGCGGCAGCGGTACGGCTGGATGAACTGCGGGCGCAGGTTGGACCCCTGGGTGAACACGCGCTCCGCCACCGGGGTGCCGGCCTCCACCATCTGCATCAGCCGGTCGCGGGCGGCCTTCTGGGTGGGGCCGCGGTCCCACTCGGGGTGCGTCTTCCACGCGCCCTTCCACGGCCACCAGTACGTTTCGCTCGCCTGCCCGTCGAGCGTGCCCTGGCCGGTGATGGCGATGTTCTGTTGCTCGAAGGCATAGATGAAGGGCGAGTAGCCCATCATCTCCATCCCCTCCCAGCGGGTGAACACGGCGGGAAGGTAGGCGCGCGGATCGCGCACGAAGGCGAGCGTGGCGCCGCGTTCGAGGTGGAGATTGACGCCGCTTTTCAGGTGCACCGGCCCGGTGAGGAAGCGCCCCGCCGGCACCACCACGCGGCCGCCGCCCGCAGCCGCGCACGCTTCGATCGCCGCGCGGATGGCGCGCGTGGACTCGTGCGCCCCGCCTTCGATGGCGCCGTATTGCGTGATCGGGAAGTCGCGCTCGGGGAAGGTGGGCGGCCGGATGCGCGCCAGGATCCCCGGCACCATCTCCCACCCCGCGCCAGACGAGGTGCGGCCCAGCGAGGCGCACCCGCT
>DASWMA010000204.1:0-4204 GCA_036399995.1 Longimicrobium sp.
AGAGCGCGACCCGCGTCTCCGGCCCCACGCCGAGGCCGGCGAGATGGTGCGCCAGCCGGTTGGCGCGCTCGTTCAGCGCGCCGTAGGTGAGCGATTCCTCGCGGAAGCGCACGGCCACCGCCCCCGGCGTTCTGGCCGCCCGCGCCTCGAACAGCTCGTGGACGCACCGGTCCGCCGGATACCCGGCCACCGTCCGGTTCCAGGCATCCACCACCAGGCCGCGCTCTTCCACCGAGAGCAGGTCCAGCTCCGAGAGCCGCGCCTCCGGCCGGGCCGCGGCCTCCTCCAGCACCCGCGCCAGGTGGCCGAGCATCCGGTCGATCGTGCCGCGCTCGAAGAGGTCGGTGCTGTAGCTCAGATCGCCGCGCAGGCCCTGCGGGGTCGCCGCGAGCGTCAGGGCGAGGTCGAACTTGGCGATCTCCATCGCCGCGCCGGCCTCGCCGACCTGCAGGCCCGGAAGCGTGCCCCCCTGGCCCCCGGCGTTCTGGAGCGCGAACATCACCTGGAAGAGCGGCGAGTGGCTCAGGGACCGCTCAGGCTGCAGCTCGGCCACCAGGCGCTCGAAGGGCACCTCCTGGTGCTCGTACGCGCCCAGGGTCGCCTCCCGCACCTGCCGCAGCACCTCGCGGAAGGAGGGATCTCCCGAAAGGTCGGTGCGCAGCACCAGCGTGTTGACGAAAAAGCCGATCAGCGCCTCCACCTCGCCACGCGTCCGCCCGGCGATCGGGCTCCCCACCACCACGTCGTCGCTCCCGGCGTACCTGCCCAGCAGCACCTGGAAGGCGCCCAGCAGCGTCATGTACAGCGTGGCGCCCTCGCTCCGCCCCAGCGCCTGCAGCCGCTCCAGCAGCTCGGGCGGGAGCTCCACCGGGACCGACGCGCCCCGGAACGCCTGCACCGCCGGGCGGGGATGGTCGGTGGGCAGCTCCAGCAGCTCCGGCGCGCCCGCCAGCCGCTCCCGCCAGTACGAGAGCTGCCGGTCCAGGGCCTCGCCCGCCCACTGCTCGCGCTGCCACACCGCGTAGTCGGCGTACTGCACCGCCAGCTCCGGCAGCGGAGACTCCCCGCCCTCGAGGTACGCCGCGTACAGCGCGCCCAGCTCGCGCCGCAGCACCCCCATGCTCCACCCGTCGCTGACGATGTGGTGCATCCCCAGCAGCAGCACGTGGTCCTCGGCACCCAGCCGCAGCAGCACCGCGCGGAAGAGCGGCCCCGTGGCCAGGTCGAACGGCCGTGCCGCCTCTTCCCCGGCGCGCCGCCTGGCCGCCGCCTCGCGGTCCGCCTCGCTTAAGCCCGACAGGTCCTCCACCGGCAGGGCGAACCCGCCGAAGGGCGCGATCACCTGCACCGGCGAGCCGTTCACCTCGGCGAAGACCGTGCGCAGCGTCTCGTGCCTGCGGACGATCTCACCCAGCGCGCGCTCCAGCGCCGCCTCGTCCAGCGCACCCTCCAGGCGCCATGCCGCGGGGTGGTTGTAGGTGGCGCTCCCGGGCTCCAGGCGGTCCAGGAACCAGAGCCGCTCCTGCGCGAAGGAGAGCGGCAGCGCTCCCGTGCGCCCGGCCGGCACCACCGGCGGCAGCACCGGCAGCCCCGCGCGGCGCATCTCCTCCACCGCGCTCGCCAGCTCCGCCACCGTGGGGCCCTCGAACAGCGCCCGCAGCGGCAGCTCCACGCCGAACAGCTCGCGGACCCGCGACACCGCACGCGTGGCCAGGAGCGAGTGCCCGCCCAGCTCGAAGAAGCCGTCGTGCACCCCCAGCCGCTCCACGCCCAGCACCTCGGCCCAGATCCCCGCCAGCACCTCCTCCACGGGGGTGCGCGGCGCCACGTACGTCTCCTCGGCCGCCCCGTACTCCGGCTCCGGCAGCGCCTTGCGGTCCAGCTTGCCGTTGGGGTTCACCGGGAGCGCGTCCATGTGGACGAACGCGGCCGGAACCATGTACTCCGGCAGCCGCGCCGCCAGGTGGGCGCGCAGCGCCTCCGCGCCCGCCGGGTCACCCACGTAGTAGGCCACCAGCCGGGGGTCACCCACCTCCCCGTCGCGCGCCACCACCACCACCTCGTGCACGGCCGGGTGCTCGGCCAGCCGCGCCTCGATCTCGCCCAGCTCGATCCGGAACCCGCGCACCTTCACCTGCGCGTCGCCGCGGCCCATGAACTCGATCGTCCCGTCGGGCAGCCACCGCCCCAGGTCGCCCGTGCGGTACAGCCGCGCGCCAGGCGACGAACCGAAAGGATCGGGTACGAAGCGCTCGGCAGTCTGGCCAGGGAGGCGCCGGTACCCGCGCGTCACCCCGGCGCCGCCCAGGTACAGCTCTCCCGTCACCCCAACCGGCACCGGCTCTCCGGCGCCGTCCAGCACGTAGATGGCGGCGTTGGCGATCGGGCGGCCCGGCGGCATGGAGCGCCCGGGGTAGCTCGCCAGGTCCGCCCGGGCGAAGTGGTGGGCCGTGATCCCGGTCGCCTCCGTGGCCCCGTACGGGTTCAGGAACACGGGCCGGGGCGCCGGCACCTTCGCGAGCTGCCGGGGATACAGCGGCTCCCCGCCGAACACCACGATCCGCAACCCGCCGATCGCCCGCCCCCCGTCGGCCTCGACCAGCGCCTGGAAGCCCGTCGGCGTGACGTTCATCATGGTGATGCCCGACGCGACGATCTGGGCGGCGATCCGGCGAGGCTCGAACGGCTCGCGCGCCAAGTGCACCCGGCCGCCCACGAACAGCGGCGCCATCAGGTTCCGCTGCGTCAGGTGGAAGCTGAACGAGGTGACGACCAGGACCGAGTCGCGCTCCGAGATCCCCGTGGCGCCCAGGTACCAGTGCAGCAGGTTTTGCGCGCCCCCGTGCGTCATCTCCACCCCCTTGGGCCGGCCCGTGGAGCCCGAGGTGTAGATCACGTACGTCAGGTTCTCCGGCGACAGCGCGGCGCGCTCCGGGTTGGTGGCCGGCTGATGCGCCCACGCTTCCGCGTCCTCGTCCAGCGCCACGGTCGCGACACCCAGCGCCGACACCTGGTCGCGCACGGCTGCCTGCGTCAGCACCACCAGCGGGGCGCTGTCGTGCACCATGTCACGCAGCCGCTCGCGCGGATAGCCGGGGTCGAGCGGCAGGTACGCGCTCCCCGCCTTCAGCACCCCCAGCACGGCCACCACCAGCTCGGGACTCCGCTCCACGCAGATCCCCACGCGCACGTCGGGGCCGGCGCCGAGGCCGCGGAGGTGGTGCGCCAGCCGGTTGGCGCGGGCGTTCAGCTCCTCGTAGGTCAGCGTGCGGTCCTCGTAGACCACCGCCACCGCGCCCGGCGTGCGCTCCGCCTGCGCCTCGAACCGCTCGTGGATGTACCACTCGGCGGGAACCGGCGCCTCCGTGCGGTTCCACTCCTCCGTCACGCGCCGGCGCTCCTCGGCAGAGAGCAGCGTCAGCCGGTCGATCGGCCGGGTCTCGTCCGCCACCACGCCTTCGAGCACCCGGCGCAGGTACCCCGCGTAGCGCTCCACCGTCTCCCGGTCGAACAGCGCCGCCCTGAACACCACCGCTCCCGCGACCGCGCCCCCCTCTTCCCGCAGCTCGAGCGACAGGTCGAGCCCGGCCGTCGAGCGCGGCTCCACGGCCGCGTCGATCCGCAGGCCGGGCAGCTCCACGCTCGCGGGTGCGTCACGCCAGGCGAACGCCGCCCGGAACGGCGGCGTGGCCGAAGGAGCGGCGCCGTCGCGCTGCACGAGCTCCACCACTCGCTCGAAGGGAACGCCCCCGTTCCGCAGCGCCCCCTGTACCCGCGCCTCGACCCGCCCCACCAGCTCCGCGGCCGTGGGCGAGCCCGACAGGTCCACCCGCACCGGCAGGGGGTTCTCGAAGCAGCCGATCACCCCTTCCACCTCCCGGCGCCCCCGGCTCCCCGTGGAGGTGCCGATCACCAGCTCCGTCCGCCCCGACAGCCGGCCCAGCACCGCGGCCCATCCCGCCAGCAACGTAGTGGACAGCGTCGCGCCGCGGCGTTTTCCGAGCGCTTTCAGGGCAACAACAAGCTCCAGGTCCAGCTTGAGCTGGACCTGGGCGCCGGCGTGATCCGGCTGCGCGGAGCGCGGGCGGTCCGCCGGCAGCTCCAGCGGCTCCGGGGCGTCCGCCAGCGTCTCGCGCCAGTACTCCGCCTGCTCCCGCAGCAGCCCGCCGTCCACCAGCCGCCGCTGCCACACGGCGTAATCCGC
>DASWMA010000205.1:0-1892 GCA_036399995.1 Longimicrobium sp.
AGCCGGCGGGTGGCCGCGGCCGCCCTCCTGGCCGCGTCGGTGGACGACCTCCCCGCCGGCCCCTGGCTGGTGGCCGACGGGGCGCCGTACCCGCTGCGCGAGGTGGAAGACGCGCTCGCCGCCGCCGCGGGGGTGCCGCCGCCGCCCCGGCTACCCGCGCCGCTGGGGTGGGGGCTCTCCGCGGCGGGGAGCGTGCTCGCGATGGCCGGACTCCCCGCGCCGCTCACGCTGGGGCGGCTGAAGACGCTGGCGAGGCCGGTGGCGTATCACCCCGAGCCGGCCGCCGGCCCGGTGGCCGACGCGCTCCGCGCGGCGGACACGCGGACGCTGGCCGAGGCCTTCCGCGACGCCTACGTGCGCGGCGTGGACTGACGGGCCGACGAAACCCTTACCGATCGGCGGCCGCCACGTGCGGCCGTTTGGATGTCGATGCACATCGGATATCTTTCGCACTACTTCCGCCCCGAGATCGCGGCCCCCGCGGCGCGCATCGAGGAGTTCGGGAGCGTCTGGCTCGAGCGCGGGCACAGGGTGTCGGTGCTCACCGGCTTTCCCAGCTATCCCCGGGGCGAGGTCTTCCCCGAGTACCGCGGCAAGCGCTTCATGCGCGAGCGCTGGAAGGGGTTCGAGGTCACCCGCACCCCGGTGTTCGCCACGCCGCGGAGCGGGAGCGTGCCCACCGCGCTCAGCCACCTCGCCTTTCCCATGGGCGCCGGCCTCGCCTCGCTGGTGGGGAAGGCGCCCCGGCCCGACGTGTGGATCGCCACCTCGCCGCCGCTGTTCGCGGGGCTGGGGGGGGTGATGCTGAAGGCGCGGCAGCGCGTCCCCCTGGTGTTCGAGGTGCGCGACCTGTGGCCCGACTACTTCCGCGACCTGGGGATGCTGAAGCCCGGCCCCGCGCTGTCGGCGCTGTACGCGCTGGAGAAGCGCTTCTACCGCGCCGCCGACGCCGTGGTGACGGTGGCCGACGCGGCGGTGGACGCGGTGGTGGCGAAGGGGATCGACCGGGCCAAGGTGTTCAGCGTGCCCAACGGCGCCGAGGTGCGCGACCTGCCCCCCCGCACGGCCGACGAGCGCGCCGCCGCCCGCGCGCGCTACGGGCTGGCCCCCGACGCCTTCGTGGCCGGGTACCTGGGCACGCACGGGCGCTGCCAGCGGCTGCAGGTGCTGGCCGGGGCCGCGGCCGAGCTGGCGGGCGAGGGGGTGCAGTTCTTCTTCGTGGGCGACGGCGCCGACAAGCCGCTGCTCGAAGAGGCGCTCCGCGAGGCCGGCGACACCCGCGCGGTGACACTGGCGAGCCAGCCCCGCGACGCGATGGCCGACCTGTACGCCGCCTGCGACGTGCTGCTGGTGCCGCTGGGCGACTTTCCCATCATCTCCCGGACGATCCCGTCCAAGCTGTTCGAGATCATGGGGTACGGCCGCCCTTTCGTGGCGCTGGTGCGCGGCGACGCCGCCGACATCGGGCGCCAGAGCGGGGGCGGCGAGGTGGTGGCGCCCGAAGACGCGGCGGGGCTGGCCGCGGCGCTGCGGCGGATGAAGGCGCTGCCCCCCGAGGCGCTGGCCGCGATGGGCGCCCGCGGTCGCGAGTACGTCCGCGAGAACTTCACGCGCGAGAAGATGGCGCTGCGTTACCTGGAGCTGCTGGAGCGGCTGGTGGAGGCCCGGCGATGAAGATCGTGTTCGTCACGCAGGAGGAGTCGCTCTTCCTCGCCCCCATGCTCGACCGCGTGTTCACGGAGCTGAAGGGGCACGAGCTGCGGGTGATGCTCTTCCGCGACACCCGCCAGCCGCGGGTGCGCAAGTTCATGGAGCTGGCGCACAAGTTCGGCCCCGCCTACACCTTCCGCACCGGGTGGGACTACGCGCTGCGGATGGCGGGCACGGCGCTG
>DASWMA010000206.1:0-29769 GCA_036399995.1 Longimicrobium sp.
CGCGGTCGCGGTCGAAGTGGTGCGGGTCAGGCCGGCGGACGCGGAACGGCTTTTTGCCCCGGACGTCCGGGCAGTCCAGGTCCGGCGGTGGCGGCGGGATGCAGAAGTCCGGGTACGACCGGTCGCAGCTCGTCGCTTTCACGGATGTGCTTACGGCTGCAACGGTGGCAACCAGGAGAAATCCGCCGATGGCATAAACGACGCGCATCACCCGAGCTCCTATCCTGTGGTGTAGCAACGATCATCGCCAACGTGACCGGATGATCATTGTTTAACCTGTTCGCCCGGTGGCGCAAGGGTGTCGATCAATGCCGCGCGACATCGGCAGGCGATGCATCTCGTCACCGCACTCGGCAGCCGCGGCCACAGCCTCGCGCAGTTTGCGAGGCTTCCCGTGGTTGTTGCCGTGGCTTCAGCCGCCCGGTGCGATCGCGGCCGAAGCGGCTGATGCGTCGCCTCGCCACGAACGAGCCTCGCGCAGTTTGCGAGGCTTCCTGTCGTTGTAGCTCGTGGCTTCAGCCGCCCGGTGCGATCGCGGCCGAAGCGGCTGATGCGTCGCGCTGCCACGAACCAGCCTCGCGCAGTTTGCGAGGCTTCCTGTAGTCGTAGCTCGTGGCTTCAGCCGCCCCGTGCGATCTCTGCCCGACGCGCTCTGACCCGCCTTTCCGAACCTCGCCGTTGCCGGCCGCCGATCCTCGCACCTGCGCCGCCGGCGCGGACGATCACCGCGCCTGCGCCCCCTCGTTGCGCTGCTCGATCGCGGCGCGCTCGGCCAGCGCGGCGGGGACGATCTCCCAGTTCTTCCGGAACACGTCGGCGGGCGAGATGCGGCCGCGGCGCTGGATGTCGGCGATCAGCAGGTCGCGGATCGACTCGCCGCGGTCGTACACCACGGGCGCGCCGATCAGCACCGAGAAGCCGCCGCTGCCGCTCGCGCGGTAGTTGTTCAGCGCGATGGTGAAGCTGTCCGTTGCGGCCACCGCGCGGCCGCCGCGCTCCAGCCGCACCACGCGCTGGCCTACCGGCCGGGTCAGGTCCAGCGTGTACTCCACCCCGCTGATCACGTCGAAGTTGTAGCCGGGGACCGCGGGGTTGGTCACGCGCGCGCACTGCTGGGCGGGGCAGGGGAGGTAGTATTCGGCGCTCTTCTCGAGGTACGCCCTGAGTTGCGCGCCCGAGATGCGCACCGCCTTCAGCGTGTTGTCGTAGATGTACAGCCCCGCCACGTCGGCCACGGTGATCGGCCCCCGCGGGATGCGAGAGCCGAGCGAGAAGGCCGCCGTGCTCGACAGGTCGGCGCCGGTGACGCGGCGCTGCACGTCGTTGATCAGGTCGGTGATCGGCGTGTCGCGCGTGCGCGCCAGCTCCGACGTCCATTCGTCCGTCGACGTACCCACCTGCCGGCCCACGTACCGGCGCGTGCGCTCGTGCGCCTCGGCCAGCGCGGCCTGCAGGCGGGCGTCGGCGCGGCCTTCCACGGGGCGCAGGATGCGGCCGCGCTTCGCCAGCACGCGCCAGCCACCCGCCGCGTGCTGCAGGGTGAGGGTGGAGACGGCGAGCGACGCGCCCCAGTTCTTGGCCTGCTGCACCAGCACGCCGTCGAGGGTGGTGTCGGCCACCTCTCGGTGGGAGTGGCCCATGAAGATCACGTCGATCCCCGGCACCTGCTGCGCCATGGCGATCGCGGCGTTCTCGGCGGGAACGCCGGTGGCGGCGGTGTCGTAGCTCGACCCCTCGAGCCCGCTGTGGGCGGCGATCACCACCAGGTCCGCGCCCTCGGCGCGCATCCGCGCGACCACGGGGCGCACGCTGGCCACGATGTCGCGGAAGTCCAGCCGCCCGCGCACGTTGTCGCGGTCCCAGATGGCCACCCCCGGCGGGGTCACGGAGGTGATGCCGATCTTCACCGGCCGCCCGGCCACCGTGCGCTGCACGAAGGTGTAGGGCCGGTACGCGTGCTCCTCCGTCCCCGCGCGGAAGGTGTTGGCGGACAGCCACTGGAACCGGGACTGCCGCACCGCCGCGTCCAGGTGGTCGATCCCGTAGTTGAACTCGTGGTTGCCGATGGCCGCCGCGTCGTAGCCCACCAGGTTCATCGCCATCACCAGCGGGTGCACCTCGCCCGGCTGCAGGCGCGAATACACGAAGTCGAGCGGGTTCCCCTGCAGCAGGTCGCCCGATTCGACCAGCACGGTGCGGCCGGGGTGGGCGGCGCGCACGCTGTCGATCATCGGCACCAGCGACGCCAGGCCGTTGTTGGTGGTCTTTCCCGTGTAGTAGTCGTAGGGGAGGAGCCAGCCGTGCAGGTCGGTGGTGCCCATCAGCACCAGCGTGCCCGTGTCGGCCGCGGCGGCCGTCTGCGCGGCGGACGGGGCGGCGGGCGGCGTTTGCATCGGCGGCTGCGCGGCCGGAGCGCATGCCGCGGCCAGGAACGAAAGCGCGAGGGTCGCGCGGATCTTTATCGTCATCATCCAGAGCCCAGGTTGTTTGAGACGGGTCAGATTACCCGCACGATCCGGGCTTGCTCCCCGCGATGGTAGCACCCGGATTGGGGGCTCCTGGCACGGCGCGGCTCTCGCACGGGGCGGCTGAAGCCACGGCTAGAACGGCACGAAGCCTCGCAAACTGCGCGAGGCTGGTTCGTGGCAGGGCGACGCATCAGCCGCTTCGGTGGGGATCGCACCGGGCGGCTGGAGCCACGGCTATGACGGCACGAAGCCTCGAAAACGGCGCGAGGCTGGTTCGTGGCAGGGCGACGCATCAGCCGCTTCGGTCGGATCGCACCGGGCGGCTGAAGCCACGGCAACAGCGACGGGAAGCCTCGCAAACTGCGCGAGGCTGTGGCGACTGGTTTCGGCTCGTCGTGAGGAGGCCTGCGCGGGGAAGTTCGCGAAGGAGGCGCGCAGGCGGACTGCGTGCCGTTGTAGTGGCGAGCGGCGCGTTCACTCGCAAATTTCCGCGCGCCGATGCCGCACACGCCGCGGGGCGGTGACGTTGGGCTCCCGGTGCTTCATATGGATTTTACGAGAGGGCGTCGATACAATCTCTCCGCCTCGGAAGCTCCCCACGTCTCACGGAGTTCCGCAGGAGTCCGATTCCGCCGTCGTCCCCCCGTTCGTGAATCCATCTGTTGGATCCGTCACCATCCCAGCGCTCTGGAGCAATCGCATGATCCGCATCACCCCGCTCGCCGTTCTCCCGCTCTTCACCCTCGCACTCTCGACCTCTGCCTCGGCGCAGCAGTTCACGCCGGGGGACCGGGTGATCTACCAGGAAAGCTTCTCGGCCCCGCGCGACACGGTGATGAAGCGGCTGCGCAACGTGCACCCGCGCGTGAGCCTGGCGCGCCACGGCAACACGCCCGGGCTGCACGCGCGCACGCCGGCGAGCTTCGAGATCATCCTTCCCGAGCAGCTTCCCGCGCGCTACACGGTGGAGTTCGACATCTACATCGCCGGCCAGAACCACGTGGCGGTCACCACGCTCGGCGCAAACGGCGCCGACCAGGGCACGCTGCTGTGCGGCCCGCACACCCTGTCGGTGTTCAGCGGCGAGGGAGACGACGAAACGGTGTCGCTCGACGAGATCTCCGGCCTCGGCGGAACCACAGAAGCGCGGGTGAACCACTGCGCCTTTTGGGTGGATGGCGACCGGGTGCACGCGTGGGTCAACGGCATCCACGCCGCCGACGAGCAGGCCACCGGGCTGGGGCGCGGCAACCGCCTGCGGGTGCACTTCGCGGGCGTGGAGGATCCCACGCTGCTGGACCAGAACATCCCCGTCTGGCTCTCGAACATCCGCATCGCGGCGGTCACCGGCCGCTGACGGCGTCCAGCGCGGTGGTCGCGGGGTGGCGGTCGGCAGCGATCTACAAAGGCGGCTGAAGCCGCGGGCTACGACTACAGGAAGCCTCGCAAACTGCGCGAGGCTGGGACGTCGGCTGGCGTGGCGCCCGGGGGCGGGGAACGCTGCCCCCGCCGGGGTGCCTCGCGCCCGGCACTGGCGGACATGCGCTGGGGGAGGCGATGCCATGACCGAGGCGGCCGAGATGCGTCAGCCTGCGTTGATCGTGGTGGCCGGGCGCCCCGGCGCGGGGAAGACGACGCTCGCCCACGCGCTGGCGCGGGCGGTGCGCTGCCCGGCCGTGTGCCGCGACGAGATCAAGGAGGGGCTGGTGTGCACGGCCGGCGACGGCGGCGAGCCGGGCGACCTCCAGCGGCGCGCGACCGACGTGTTCTTCGACGCGCTGGCGCTCCTGCTCGGCCGCGGCGTGACGGTGGTGGCCGAGGCGGCGTTCCAGGGCCGCGTGTGGGCGCCCAGGCTGGAGCCGCTGCGGGCGATCGCGCGCGTGAGGGTGGTGCTCTGCGAGGTCGACGCGGAGCTCGGCCGCGAGCGGCAGGTCGCACGCGGCCTGGGCGATCCGGCCCGAGCGCGGTTCCATCCCGAAAGGGCGGGGCACGATCGGGAGATTGCGAGCTACGATCCACCGCTGCTCGACCTTCCGACCCTGCGGGTGGATACGTCGGACGGGTACCGGCCGGGCTTCGAGACGATCGTGGAGTTCGCCCGCGGGGTGAGCGGAAAGCAGGCGGGCGATACCCGTTCCGCATGAATCGTAGCTGAATCCAGCCATGTTGGGGTCACACAGAGGCACAGGGGAAACGCGAGCAGTTTCTCTGTGACTCTGTGCCTCCCCGCGGCCGCTCCGCGTCGCCCGTCCGGAGCCTACTCCACGACGCCCCGCATGCGCCGGACGAGCGCGTCGAACGGCCGGAGGAGCCGGCGAATCCCTCCGCCTGCGTCACCGTCAGCAGTCGGCCCCGGGTGTGGCGGCGGATCGCCCGGCACCGGGTCCGGACCGGTGTTCGGGATGGCCATCAGCAGCCCGCCGGCGCCCAGCTGCACCTCCACCCGGTGGCGGATGTACGCGTCGGGGTGAGAGCGGGCGAGGTCGATCGCCACCGGCACGAGCGGCCGCAGATCCACCGGGTACGCCTCCGGCTCCAGCTGCAGCATGGGGATGATCCGCTGACGGACCTGCAGGTCGGGGTTTGCGACCAACTCCCGCAGCATCCAGCACCGGGCCTGCTCCCAGAGGCCGCCCACCTCCTCGTTGCGAGGATTCTGGTAGGCGTAGTACAGCGCGCTGACGGCGCCGGCCTTCTCCTGGTTGGTCCCCGTCTCCATGTATCGCAGCAGCAGCTCCAGCACCCGCCGCGCGCCGAGCGACCTCACGCACGGCGCGATGAAGAACCGGCCGGCGACCGGGTTCCGCGTCATCACCGCGGCGCGCACCATCGGGCCCAGCAGCCGCCCGGGGACCGTCTGGAACCTGAAGACCCCCGCCACGAACGCCTTCCGCTCGTCGTCGGCCAGCGCATCGGCGAGCCACTGCCAGTCGCCGGGCGTGTTGCGGTTGACGCGCTTCCGCGCCGCCTGCATCAACCGCTCGGCGTCGTCGTGCCGCTTCGTGTGAACGGCGTCGGACCACCGGCGGTAGTGCTCGTCCCACGTCGCGTCAGTCGATGCTTCCGCCATCCCCCGATTCGTCCCCTCTACCGCTGCGCGTGATACACCTTGTTCGCGATCAGCCACCTTCCATCCGACTTGAGCAGCACGAAGTAGTCGGTGGTGGCGCCGTGCTTGAGCGTCGCCCTGGCCATGGCCGCGGTGCCGCTCCGGTCCACCACGTCGATCACGCGGGTGCGGGTGGCCTCGTCGGGCGCGGGCGTGCCGCCGAAGTTCGCAACATACTGGTCCACCGTCCACGAGGTGAAGGCGCCGTTGCGGATCCCCTCGATGTGCGCGGTGGGAAGGAAGGCGGCACGCATGGTGTCGGCGTTCGCCGTGGCGTGGCCGCGGAAGTAGACGCCGATCACCTCGCGGATCTGCCGGTCATCGTCGTCCTGCGCGCGGGCGGGCGCGGGGACCGCCAGCGTGAGGAAGGCGGCCAGCAGCGTCAGCCAGCGCACGGAGGTGGCAGTCATCGGGTCGTCTCCAACCAGGTGATAATGAGAGGGTGTCGGGGGAGGGCACTACGTCGTTGGATGCCCGTCGGAGCGCCGCCGTTTGGATCGTGACGGACACGAAGGGGAGGCCCTTCGCGGTGCAGAGCAGCCGTCCGTCCACCGACGGGAATGCGTACAGCCCAGGTGCGCGTTAGTTTCACCGGGAGCCTGTCTTCGAAACCGGGAGTGAGCGCGAACCGGCGCCGGCCTGAGACCAGAACCCACATCCAGGAGCGGGTCAACGTGCGAGCGATCCAAACGCTGGTCATCGCATCCCTGCTGCTTGCGCCGGCGGCCGCCGCGGCGCAGGAGCGCGCCGACAGCGCCGCGTTCGTGGTGCGGCTGGGGCGCGACACCACCTCGATCGAGCGGGTGGTGCGCACCCCCACGCGGGTCGTCGCCGAGGCGGTGCAGCGCAGCCCGTCCACCCTGCTGCAGCGCCTGGTGATGGAGCTGACGCCGCGCGGCGAGGTGTCGCGCTCCGTCTACACCGCCACCCGCCCCGGCAGCGCGGAGCCGTTCTTCACGCGCACCATGACCGTGGACGGCGACAGCGTGACCGTGGTGAACACGCAGGGGACGAACACCAGCACCCGGCGGATCGCCGCGCGCAACGCCATCCCCGTCACCGGGCCGTTCTACTCGCCCTACGAGATGGCGATGATGCGCGCCGTGGCGGGCCGCCAGCCGCGCACGACGGTGCAGCTGCTGCAGCCCAGCGCCACGGTAGACATCCCGCTCGAGCGCGTCGGCGCGGACTCGATCGCGCTGACCAACCAGTTCCAGGAGCGGATGCGTGCCCGGGTGGACGCCCGGGGGCGGCTGCTCAACCTGCACACCCCCGCGTTCACCACCGTCGAACGCGTCGCCTGGCTGGAGCTGGAGCCGTTGGTCCGCGAGTTCGCCGCCCGTGACGCCGCGGGGCGCGGGATGGGTCCGCTCTCCCCCCGGCAGGCATCGCGGGCGTTCGTGGGCGGCGCGAACCTGTGGCTCGACTACAGCCGCCCCGCCATGCGCGGCCGCCCGATCTGGGGGGCGCTGGTCCCGTACGGGGCGGTGTGGCGCATGGGCGCCAACGACGCCGCGCACTTCGCCACCGACCGCCGCGTGCGGGTCGGCGAGCTGACGCTGGAGCCGGGCACCTACACCCTCTTCCTCCTCCCCACCGCCGACGCTTGGACGCTGGTGGTGAACCGGAAGACGGGGATGAGCGGCCTGGAGCACGACCCCGCGGCCGACGTGGGGCGCGTGCCCATGACGCGCGAGACGCTGGAGCGCCCCGCCGAGCAGTTCACCATGGACCTGCGCCCCGCCGCGAACGCCCCGACCGGCGCGACCCTCTACGTCGCCTGGGACCGGCAGGCCGCCACCGTCCCGATCCGCGTCGAGCCGTAGCCATCTCGTCGCGCTGAGGAACTGCTGGATGTCACACGGAGGGAACGGAGGGAACGGGAGGAACTGCGATGAAGTTCTCCGTTTCCTCCGTTCCCTCCGTGTGATCCATCAGCGATGCTGGTGCCTCGCTTCCCGAAGCGCTCTAGCTGAACGAAGGCCGCGCCCGGGGCGCGGCTTTCCCGCGGACCTGCACGTCGGCCACGTTGTCCTGCCGCTGGCGGTCGATCAGCTTGCCGTACGGATCGACCCCGGCGCGGGCGGGCTCCCGCGGCACGGTGACGCGGATCGTCTGCCGGCCGCTGCGGATGCGGTGCCGCTGCAGGTACAGCGGCGCGCCGAGCCCCGCTTCGCCGCCCGGCGCGAACACGCCGATCTCCACGACGTCGTCCATCGGCACCTCGGTCTCCTTCCCCGCGCCGTCGGCCCTCACCTTCCGTCCCACCACGTCGAGGGTCACCTGGTAGGCGCCGGTGGCGGTCCGCTCCGCGCGCGTCCCCTCGGTCTTCACCTCCCAGAGCGTGACGTGCTCGAACAGGTCGCGCAGCAGCGGCTGGTGCGAGGCGGGCGTGACCGCGCGCAGCTCGGCGTACAGGTCGAGCGACGTGGGGAACGGCGGCCCGGCGTCGCGGTGCTTCTGCAGAAAGCGGCGCAGCGCCGTGTTCACCCGCGCCTCGCCGATCTGCTCGCGCAGCGTGTACAGCGCGACCGCGCCCTTGCGGTAGGCGATGTACGGCTGGTCTTCCACCGCCAGCAGCGGCACCTCGCGCCCGGAGCGCGCCCGCCCGCGCAGGTAGCGCTGCATCTGGAAGTCGTAGACGCGGCGGGCCACCTGGGGTCCGTAGGCCTTCTCGGTCACCATCATCGCGCTGTAGTTGGCCAGCGACTCGGAGAGGAGCCCGTGGCCCCGCACCGGCGCGCCCCGCAGCTGCCCGCCCCACCACTGGTGCGCCACCTCGTGCGCGGTGCCGTAGAACGGCTGGTCGATCTCGTCCGGGTGGAAGCGCGCCAGGAAGTAGTCTTCCGTAAAGCCGATGGTGTGCGGGTGCGCGATCCCGAAGTTGCCGTAGCGCGCGAACTCCACGATGCGGAGCTGGCTGGCCTGATACGGGCCGAAGTGCGCAGTGAAGTAGTCCAGCGACGCCTTCATGCTCCGGAGCGTCCGGTTTAGCGTGAAGGTGTGGGCCGGGTGGTGGTAGATGGCCAGATCGACGCCCTTCCACCGGTCCCGCAGCACCGCGTACCGGGCGGAGAAGACCACGCCGGTGAACGCTGTGGGCGCCTCGGTGCGATAGTGGAAGTAGCGCCGCCCGTTCTCCGTCCAGCTCCGGCGCAGCACGCCCGGCGTCACCGCGACCTGGTCGCCGGCCGTGCCGATCACCGCGTCCACGTGGATGAAGTCCGCGTCGCGCACGCCGAAGCGGTGCTGCCTCGCCCCCGCGTCGTCCGGCCCGGGGAGCGGCGGCTGCGGCGCCAGGCCGAAGCGCTTCCGCTCCTCGCCGCCCTGCAGCTCCAGCGCCGGCTGGTAGCCGATGATCGGCAGCCAGCGGCGGTCGAAGTGCGCGCCGTTGCTCACCACGTCCGTCTGCATCCCGCTGTTTGGGAAGCCGCGCGGCCGGAAGGTCATGTCGAACGCCAGCCGCAGCGAGTCGCCCGGCGCCAGCGCCCGCTCCAGGGCCAGGATCCGGTACCCCACCTCTTCGTCGACCCGCACGCGCCGCGACGCGCGGTCGAAGCCGATCGAGCGCACCCGGAGGCTGGGGTCGACGTACACGTGCACCGAGCCGATCGGCGTGGGCGTCCGGTTCACCAGCCGGTAGCCGCCGCGGATGTCCACCCCCGGCCGCTCGGGGTAGATCTCCACGCGCAGCCGTGCCGCGGCGATCACCGGCTGCGGCGCGTCGCTGAACCGCGCGTACCGCCGCTCGTATTCCACCTGCGGACGCCCCGCCTCGTCCGGCGACCGGTACGCGTTGAGGACGTTGGTGTTGTAGAAGATGAACCCGCCCAGCGACACGATCAGCGCGGCCGCCACGGCGGCCACGCGCACGGCCGGCCCCGTGAACCGCGCGCGGGCCGCGCGCAGGCGCCCCCCGCCGTCGCGCCCGCGCACCCAGAAGAGCGTGGCGGCCACCCCCAGCAGCAGCGCCCACGCCGCCCAGTACAGCTTGAACCACACGAACGGCGCGATGAAGGGGCCGAAGCCGTTCATGTCGGAGTACGTCCACCCCGGGTCCATCCCGTAGAGCAGCAGGTTGTGGCGGACGACGCCGTTTTCCTGCAGCACGATCCGGAGCACGCACGCCAGCAGCACCACGATGTGGCCGATGTACTTGTGGTTCACCACCACGTGGATCGCCATCGCCAGAGCGGCCAGCAGGGCGTAGTTGGCCAGGTTCAGCCCGAACAGGATGCGCAGGTACAGGCCGATCTCGAAGCGGTAGTAGCCCTGGAGCGCCTGCACCAGCATCCCGCCGGCCATGAACGCCGCCTGGAACGCCGCCAGGATGGCGACGAAGGCCAGGAACCGGCCCAGCAGCGCAATCCCGCCCGGCACCGGCGACGCGTCGGCGATCTCGGCCACGCCCACGTCGCGGTCCCTCCACACCAGCTCGCCCGCGTACACGGCGATCAGCACGAAGATGATGGGCGTGATGCGGCCGCTCAGCACCGAGACGGCGATCAGGTGCGTGACCGGCCAGGTGGAGGTGTCGAAGACGGTCTCGGTCACGTTCCAGCCCATGAGCATGACGAGGCCGACCGCGCCGGCGAGCGCCACGAGGAACGCGCGGCTCCCCGCGATCTCCTCCAGCGAGCCGCGCGCGACCGCCAGCGTCTGCCGCACCCGCGTCGCGAAGCCGAACGTGCCCGTCACGCGCGGCACCGCCACCGGCCGGGCGCGCTCCGGCGCCGCGTCGGCGAGCGCTCGCCGCTTCTCGCGCCGGCCGCCGCCGTCGGCGTGCGCGAAGCGGAAGCGGCGGTGAAGGGCGGCGAGCAGCGCCGCCGCGACGGCCAGCCAGAACACCCGGTTCGCCACCAGCGCCTCCGGAAACCCCAGGAGCCGCGTGTTGCGCTCGGCTGCGGTCCACAACCCGATCACGTCCTGCGCCACGCCCATCCCGAACGGGTCGGCCAGCGCGGACAGGGTCGGGTTCTCGATGTAGCGCCGGTTGCCGATGCCGAACAGGTAGCCGATGAACAGGGCCATCGCGCCCAGGTACACCGGGATCGTCTTGCGGGTGAGCACGGCGATGAGGAACAGGATCGCGCCCACCAGCACGGCGTTCGGCAGCAGGAAGAGGAGGTACGGCTGCACGAAGGCGCCGCCGCGGAAGGGGCCGAGCTCCCCCGGCGCATCGGCCATCAGCGTCCCCGCCGCCAGGCCCAGGGGGACGGCGAGGAGGATGACGGCGTTGATCGCCAGCGCGGCCAGGAAGCGGCCGCCCAGGTATTCGGCCTTGCCGAGCCGCGAGGTAAAGAGGAGCGGGTCCATCCCCACCTCCACGTCGCGCACGCCGGCATCGCCGAACACCGCCGCCGTCACCAGCATCCCGAACATCCCGGCGATCATGCAGAACTCGGCGATCCGTTCCGGCGCGTTGAGGTGCACCGGGCCGCCGCCGCCGGCGTTCGAGGCGATCAGCGTGACCGAGAAGGCGAGCAGGATGGCGGCATAGATCCAGGTCGACGCGCTGCGCAGGCGGTACTCGAGCTCGAAGCGGAAGACTTCGCGAAGCCTCACGACGCCACCCGGGCGTCCGCTTCCGCCGTCTCCACCCGCCGCCCGTGGTGCCCCGCCATCACGCTGAAGTACACGTCCTTCAGGTCCGGCTCCACCGGCTCGTACTCCGCTCCCGGCGACGCCTGGGCGTGGACGTGAACGACCGTCCGCCCCGCCAGCATCTTGCTGGAGATCACCGGCACCGCGCGCTCCACCGCCGGCAGCTCGTCGCGGCTCACCGTCCGCCGCCAGATCCGCCCGCGAAGCGCTTCCACCGCGCGCAGCGGCTCGGCGTCCAGCAGGATCTCGCCGCGGTCGATGATGGCCATGCGGCTGCACAGCTCCTCCACGTCTTCCACGATGTGCGTGGAGAGGATCACCGCGCTCTCTTCGCCGATCTCGCCCAGCAGGTTCAGGAAGCGGACGCGCTCGGCCGGGTCGAGCCCCGCGGTCGGCTCGTCCACGATGATCAGCCTGGGGTTGCCCAGCAGCGCGACGGCGACGCCCAGGCGCTGCCGCATCCCGCCCGAGAAGGTGCCCACCTTCTGCCTGCGCACCTCCCACAGGTTGGTGCGCCGCAGCAGCGACTCCACCACCTCGCGCCGGGTTCCCGTCTCGGCCAGCCCCTTCAGCACCGCGAAGTGCTCCAGCAGCCGCTCGGCCCTCACGTTGGGGTAGAAGCCGAACGACTGCGGGAGGTAGCCCAGCGTCCGCCGCACCTCGTCCTTCTGGCGCAGCACGTCGATGTCGCCCAGGCGGACCGACCCGCTGTCCGGCTCCTGCAGCGTGGCCAGGATGCGCATCAGCGTGGACTTGCCGGCGCCGTTGGGGCCCAGCAGCCCGAACATCCCCGCCGGGATCGTGAGCGTCACGTGGTTCAGCGCCTGCACGCCGTTGGAATACGACTTCGACACGTCGCGAATCTGCAGTTCCACAACTCCCTTTCGTCGCCAAAGCCCGGGACACGCGCGCACCATCTACCGGCCATGAAGTACTTTATGATGCAAAGAAAAGGGACGCAAGAGCCGCTGCGCCCACTGTCCGCGGACACACGCGTTTCTTGTCCGGACCCGTCAGCACGGCTATCTTACGTAACCGTACGATGTTGCCATCTCACACCGGAGGTCGTCGATGCGTCTTACCCGTCTCTTCGGGCTGCTCGCCCTTGTGCTGGCCGCCGGAGCCTGCCTCCCGACCGGCGATGAAATCGAAGATGAGCTGGAGAGGCAGCTCGAGTCGGTCGCGGGCGCGTGGGCCGGAACCTCCACCTCGCTCATGCTCGATTTCACGCTCCAGGAGGGGGCGGGGAACAGCGTGTCAGGGAGCGGCACCATGAAGGAGGCGGCGGCGCCCACCGCGGTGCCCATCACCGTGACCGGCACCTTCCAGCGCCCGCAGCTTTCGCTCACCATCAACGGGATGGTGTTCGAAGGCCGCACCGTCCAGGGCACCTTCCAGGGGAGCTACACCACCGTCGGCGGCATCACCGCCCCACTGCACCTCACTGCCGCGGGCTATTCCAGGGACGTCCCCATCCTGCTGCTGGAACGCTGACGCGGCGCAGCGGCCCGGTCACCCGCGCACGGCGTAGCGCAGCACGACCACGCCGTTGCCGAACCGCCGCTCCTCGGCCAGCTCCAGGCTCAGCCGCACACCGCGGGGGAAGAAGCGCTTGCCGCCGCCCACCACCACGGGGCACACGATCGCCTGGATCTCGTCCACCAGACCGGCCCGGAGCGCCTGAGAGGCCAGCTCCGGGCCGTTGATCGTGATGTCGTGGCCGGCCTCGGCCTTGAGGCGCCGGACCGCCTCGGGGTCGAACTCCCGCTCGATCCGCGTGCGCGCGCTGCGCGGCTCCGTCAACGTCCGCGAGTACACGACCTTCTCGGCCGCCTGCCACTGCCGCGCCCAGTCGAGCTCGACCCGCGGCTGGTCGGGGAGGGTGTGGGCGGTCTCCCAGTAGACCATCGTCTCGTACATCCTCCGCCCGTACAGGCAGGTGCCCACCGGCGCCGCGAGCTCGTTCACGTACGCGTGCACCTCCTCGTCCGGCGCGCCCCAGCCGAACTGGCCGTTCTCGTCCTCTGTGTAGCCGTCCAGCGACTGGATCATCCCGTAGATCAGCTTCATGCGGCCGCCTTCTGCTTTCCGACGACGCTGCCGATCCAGATCGGGAGATAGGGCGAGGTGCACCCTTTCGACACCGGGTAGTCGCGGTAGAGACCCAGCCTTTCGCCCAGCGCGATGCACCGGCCGCGCAGCCGTTCGTCGGCGATGCCGATCTGCGCCGCGCACCAGTTCATGTTCCACTGGACCTTTTCGCCCGCCGCGGGCAGCTCGCGCTCGATGTGCGCCAGCAGCTGCTCGTTCAGCTCGTGGTTCTCCGCGCGGACGGAGCGGGCCTGCACCGACCAGAACACCCGCTGCTTCAGCGTCGACGGATCGTCGCGCCACTTCGCCGTCTCGTTCTTCAGCGGCGCCTTCTTCATGATCACGTTCGCGATCAGCCAGTCGAGCAGCTGCGACTGCTCCTTCGCGTCGGCGGCGGCTTCGAGGTCCGAGATCATCCGCTCGATGGAAGCGACGTCGGCCGCCTTGAGGTCGAGGATGAGCAGCGACAGCATCCGCGAGCCGAAGCCGCCATGCTTCCACAGGTGAGCCGCCAGCTCCGGGTTCTTCCCCTGCTCCCTGGCGATCGCCCTGATCTCCGTGTTCAACGGCCGTTTGCCGTCGAGCCGGTCCATGAGGGCCTGTGCCTCGGTGGCAGAACTCATCGAGTCGTCCTTTCGAACTCCGGGAGTGTTGATCCGTAGAGGTGGGGAGCGGTCAGCGATAATCCCAGTGCACCACGGCGAAGGACGCCAGCGTGATCCGCTGATCGCCGAAGAGCAGGGCGGTGTGCAGCCAGTCCGCCTCGGCCGCGCCCAGCTCCGCCTTCGCGGTGGGCGCGCCGCGTTTGGTCTGGAGAAAGGCGAAGTCGTCGCCGCGCCAGGCGAACACGTCCCAGCACCCGGCGTAGCGCTTCTTGGCGCGCCGCGCCACGCCGGCCAGCACCACCCGCGGGTCCTCGTCTTCGATCACGCGGTTGCGCTGCTCGGCGCGGGGCACGTCGTCCCAGCGGGTGAGGTACTTCCACACCTCGCCCTTGGCGCTCCAGGTGTTCACCCATCGCCCGCTCCACCCCTCGGCCTCCAGAAGCCGCAGCACCGCCAGCTCGGCGAACAGGTGCTCGCCGTGCAGCTCCACCATCCCCGCCGCCTTCTTGCCGAAGTCGTCGGCGAACGGAGCGCCCTCCCACTTCGGAAGGCGCAGGTACACGCCGGCCACGTCGCTGATCATCCGGCCGCCGAGCATGTGAATGGGAACCTTGAGCGGCACCCGGAAGTCGCTGCGTTCGGTGTACGGCAGCAGTGCCTGCATCCACGCAGGGGATTGGGCCTCTGACATGAACCTCGGGTCCGGGGGGAGTGGGCGGGTGGCTGCGGCGAGCGAGGCAATCTGCCCCCTCGAGGCAGGCAGCGGAAGGCGCCCCGCGCTTTTCACCGTCACCTCCGCGACATCGTCATACGATCTCGGGTCGATCCAGCAGGTGGCCGGGAGGACGGCGGCGGCTCGCGCGAGCACGTCTATGCCCCGTAAACGCGGTGGTGGATGATGAAAAACCGCGCCCCGCCGGCACGTTGCCGGCGGGGCGCGGTTCATTGGAGCGTCGACTGGAGGGTCGTCGTCCATCGGCTACTGGACCGCGGGGTTCAGCAGCCAGTCGTGCTCCCACAGGCCGCCGTGCCCGTGCTGGCGGAGCACCATGGCGACCTGCGCCCAGTGGCGAATGCCGTGCACCAGCGAGTGCACGAGAACGGTGTGCGCCCGCGACTCGATGCGGCCGAGCTTGCGGGTCTCGGAGACCAGGATGCGGTCCAGCGCCTCGGGCGATGCGCCAGCCAGGTAGCGGCCGCGCGTCGCGTTGGCCGTGCGATGGATCTGCCAGAGCTGCTCCACGGTTCCGTCCGCGAGCTCGTCGTAGCCGCTGACCGGCTCGCCCACCAGGCGCTGGGCATAGCGCAGCTCCACGGCGAAGATGTGCTTCACCAGCGTGCGGATCGTCCCTTCGGCCCCGGCGCCCAGGGGAAGGTCCAGCACCTCGGGCGGCGCCGCCGCGAACCACTCCCGCCACCGCTCCGTCTCGTTCTCCACGTATCCCGCGAGCGTGCTGATCTCCAGAACCGCCTGCATCGTGCTCAACCTCCGCTGAGGAATCGGATTACAGCTCCCGTCGTTCGGCCACCGTGTCGGGGCGGCCGTCCGCGGACAATGTCAGGGCGCACCGGCTCGCGGAGTCTGCGCCGCGGCGGGCCGCGCGTATCGCGCGGTCAGCGACGCGGTGGCGAGCGTGTGCGTGTGCAGCAGGTATCCAATCAATGCCGGAGTGGCATCTGGTGGCGCATCGATACGATCCGTCCCCAGCGCGTGCACGGTGATCCGGTAGCGATGCGCGCCATCGCCGGGAGGGGGACATACACCCGCGAAGCCGCGCGTTCCCAGGTCGGTGCGTGCTTGCTTCGCTGCGGCCGGAAGCCCGTCGCCGGCCGGGAGCGACGTTGCGGTGGGCGGGATGTCGTGGACGATCCAGTGCCAGAATCCGCTCCCCGTGGGTGCGTCCATGTCGAAGATGGTGACGGCGAAGCTGCGCGTGCCCGGGGGCGCCCCACGCCACGACAGGGCGGGGGACTGGTTCCCGCCCGCGCACCCGAACCCGTTCGCCTCCTGCCGGGCCGAGAACGCCCCCCCGTCGCCCACGTCGGGGCTGGTGAGGACGAAGCCGGGGCGCGGCACGGCCGTGGAGCGGATGTCGTAGCGGGGGCCGGGGCCGCTCGCGCCCTGTGCGTTGGCCACGGATGCGGCCGCCACGACAAGGATGAGCGCCGGATACAGCCTGCGACGGGGTACGAGGTGGTCGAGACGAGGCATGGCCGAACGAGGTGAAAGTCGGTGCACGGCGCCGGCGTGGCGCGGTACGCGAAGGACACGGCTGATGCGCGCCGCCTCGGCCGCGGTCAGGCGACGTGGATCCGCCGCTCCGGCGGGGCTTCTACGGCGCTCCCGCTCCACTTCAGCTCTTCGCGCAGCACGCGGATCAGCGATGCGAGCACGGGCTCGTCCTGGCGGCCGGCGGCACAGGCGGCGTACCACGTCCGCCACAGGCCGCCCTCGCCCAGCGGCAGCACCGCGAGCCGGTCGAGCGAGCCCTGCCCCTCCAGGATCCACCGGGGCACCACAGCCACGCCGTAGCCGGCGCGGGCCATCTCCACCACGGCCGGGGTCGCCGGCATCTCGAGGGTGCGCCGCGGACGCACGCCCGACGGCTCCAGGAACTCCCGCTCCAGAACGCCCCGGCCCGGCTCGGCGTAGTGGCAGAGGAGCGCTTCGTCGCCAAGGCTCTCCGGCGTCAGGTACGGCTCGCCTGCCAGGCGGTGGTCGGTGCTGACGATGGCCACGATCTCGTCGCGGAAGACGTCGGCACGGTGGACGGAGGGTGGTTGCGGCGGGGCGCTGTACACCAGCGCCACGTCCACGGCCCCGGTCTGCAGCGCTCCCCAGGGATCTCGCGTGGCCTCGGGAGCAAGCTGCACTTCCACGCGGGGAAAGCGTTCGCCGAACACGCGCGCCACGCGCGGAAGCCAGTGGTAGCACATGTAGCATTCCGTGCTCACCCGCAGCGCGCCCGCGTATCCTTTCGCGAGGAGCCGTACGTCGTGCTCGGCGCGCTGCAGCTCGAACAGCACCCGCTCCGCCGACTCCAGCAGCCGGCGCCCCTCGCGCGTGAGCTCCATCCCCTTCGGGTGCCGGCGAAACAGCGCCACCCCGATCCGCGCCTCCAGCTTGGCCAGCTGCCGCGTGAGCGCCGGCTGTGACAGGAACAGCCGGCGGGCCGCTCCCGTGAGCGTCCCCTCCTGGTGGATCGCCTGCACCATCTCCAGGTGCCGCAGGTTCAGGATCATCGTGGCAGGTCGGGTAAGGCACGGACGGATGGAGCGGGTGGACGCTGTCACCCAGAATAGGGCGGCCGCGGCCATTCGTCCAATGCATAGGCAGGATGATCGCGATGTCTCTATGTCATGGAATCCCCCATGCCGGTGCTGCCCCGGGCCCATCCGCTTTCGGCATTGGACGGCTGTGCGCCGGTGCTTCCACATTCCGGAGGAGCCCGGCGCGGCGGATCCGGCCGAGTCAGCGACACCACCGCGCGGCGCCGGCCCGCCGCGCACCTCCGACATCCAACGATGAACTTCGACCTGGGCGCGCAGGTGCTCCTTCTGGAGCGCACGCCGCGAGCGCTCCGCGCGATGCTGGACGGCCTGCCATCCGAATGGAGCGGTGCCGACGAAGGCCCCGATACCTGGAGCCCGTTCGACATCGTGGGCCACCTGGTGCACAGCGAGCGCGCCAACTGGATTCCGCGCGCCCGGATGATCCTGAAGGACGGCATCGCGCAGACGTTCACGCCGCTGGATCGCGAAGCGCAGTTTCGTGAAAGCGCCGGCAAGACCCTCAAGGAGCTTCTCGACGAGTTCGCCGGGCTGCGCACCGACAACCTCGCCACGCTCAGGTCGTGGAAGCTCGACGAGCGGCAACTGGGCCTGGAAGGGCTGCACCCCGAGTTCGGACGCGTGACGCTGAGCCAGCTGCTGGCCACGTGGGTCGTCCACGACCTGGGCCACGTCGCGCAGGTCGCGCGGGTGATGGCGAAGCAGTACCGCGACGCGGTGGGCCCCTGGCGGGCGTACCTGCCGATCCTAGACCGGTAATCGATTCCCGTCCAGCTCGTCGCTCCTCCCGCTCCGTGCAGGCCGCCGGGTGCGCATTCGCGTTTTCCACCCCGAAAGGGCGAGACATGAACGATACACAGCGGGGCAGCCCCATCGAGCCGCCCCTGGCGCCGGAGACGCTGGCGGTGCACCCGTGGGCCTTCGCGGACGGGCGGCCCCGGGCGCACCGAACGCTGAACGCGCCCCTCTTCCTCACCACGCAGTGGGAGGGCGCGGACCTGCCGGAGCTGGCCGACCACTTCGCGCGCGACCCGGATCGCGGGTTCTACACCCGCTTCGGCCACCCCACCATCCGCTTGGCCGAGGAGCGGATCGCCGCCCTGGAGGGTGCCGAAGACGCGCTTCTCTTCTCGTCGGGGATGGGCGCGATCAGCACCTCGCTGCTGGCGGTGCTGAAGGCGGGAGACCACGTGGTGGCGCACCAGGCGATCTTCGCCCAGACGATCCAGTTCCTGGAGCACCTCTCGGCGTCCGTGGGCGTGCACGTGGACTTCGTGGATGCCACCGACCCGCAGCGGGTGGCGGCCGCGATGCGCCCGGGCACCCGGCTGCTGTACCTGGAGACGCCGTCCAACCCCGGCATCGACATCCTCGACATCGAGGCGCTCGCCCGGATCGCGCACGCACACGGCTCGCTGGTGTTCGTCGACACCACCTTCGCGGGGCCGATGATCCAGCGCCCCCTGTCGCTGGGCGCGGACCTGACGCTGCAGTCGGCGAGCAAGTCGCTGGCGGGGCACGCCGACGTGCTGGCGGGCGCCGTGGCGGGGGCGCCCGCGCTGGTCGCCCGCATCCGGAAGATGCGCGTGCTCACGGGCCCGAGCCTCGATCCGCACGCATCCTGGCTGCTGCTGCGCGGGCTGCAGACGCTTCCGCTGCGCGTGCGCGCCCAGTCCGAGACCGCGGCCGCCGTGGCGCGGCGGCTGGAGGCGAGCCCGGCGGTGTCGCACCTGCGCTATCCCTTCCTCCCCTCGCACCCGGGTTACGCGGTGGCGCAGCGCCAGATGGCGCAGGGCGGCGGGATGGTGTCGTTCGCGTTCACGGGCGGGCTGGAGAGCACGCGCCGCTTCGTCCGCGCGCTGCGCTGGATCCCGCTGGCCAGCAGCCTGGGCAGCGTGTACACCACCCTGGAGGTGCCCGAAGAGCTGGACTTCGCCACGGAGGAGATCGGCGACCGCACCGAATCGTTCGCCATGCCGCCTGGGCTGGTGAGGCTTTCGATCGGCGTGGAAGCGACGGCCGACATCGAGCGCGACGTCCAGCGCGGGCTCGACGCCGTGATCGAAGGCATCGGCGCCGCGTCTCGCGCCGCAGGCAGCTAGCGGAGATGGGAAGCGACGACCCCGCTTCCGGCCAGGACCGGTTCGCCGGCCGCGAGTATCCCCAGCCGGCGCCGGTTACGGACGGCGTGCGCGAGTGCTGCGAGGTGCGGGAGGAGCGGGTGATGGACCACACCGTGTACACGCTCACGCCGCGTCGGGAACCGTCCGGATGGCACATCGTCTACACGTACGGCGGCGGGTGGTTGCACCCGCTGCGGACGATGCACTGGGACATCGTCGAGGCGCTCGTGTGGCATACGGGCGCGTCGATCCGCGTTCCCATCTACCCGCTGGCACCCGAGCACCAGTACACGGAGACGTTCCGGCTGCTCGAGCAGGTGTACCGGGGCCTTCTCCACCACGTCCCGGCCAGCCGCATCGTCCTCTGCGGCGACTCCGCCGGCGGGAACCTGGCGCTGGGGCAGGCGCTGCACTTCCGCGACGCGGGACTGCAGCTGCCGGCCCTCGTCGTCCTGTTCTCGCCGGTGCTCGACGCCACGATGTCGAACCCGGAGATGGCCGCCATCCAGGACCGCGACCCGGTGCTCCGGATCTCCACGGCCCGGCGGTACTTCCGGTGGTGGGCAGGCGCCGCCGACCTGCGCACGCCGCTCCTGAGCCCGATCTCGGCCGATCTCCGCGGCCTTCCGCCGATGGAGGTGTTCGTGGGCACCGAAGAGATCCTGCTCCCCGACGTGCGGCTGCTGCGCGACCGGGTGGCGGCGGCCGGCGGCCGTATCCGGCTGCACGAGACGCCCGGCGCCATCCACGGCTTCATGGCCGCAACCGCCGCTCCCGAGGCTGAGCAGGTGTACCAGCAGATCGCGCGGACGCTGGACGAAGGGGGCGGCGCGCCTGGAGTGCAGCTCCCCGTCGACGTCGGGGGAGCGCCACAGGGGGCGGAGCTCGATGTCGGGTGAAGCGCGGGACGCAGCGGACGGGCGGGACGGGCGGACAGGATGCTGCGCAACGGCGGAACCGCCCGCCGGCGGGATGCCGTCCAGGCGGGAACGCACCCGGAGTGGGAATGCCGGGCCGGCGTCGGACCACGCACTCGCCGCCCGCGGACGGGGTGCCGGGGTGCACGCCGCCGCCGTGGGCGTGCTGCTGTTCATCGTAACGGCCAGCGTGAACCTGCAGGTGCCGCTGTACCCCGCATACGCTGCCGCGGCGGGGGTGGGCACCGGGCCCACCGCCCTGATGTTCGCCGCCTACGTGGGCGGCCTGCTCCCGGTGCTGGTGGGGCTCGGCGGGGCGTCGGACCGGCTGGGGCGCCGGCCGGTGCTGGCGGTGGGGGTGCTGCTGTCGTGCCTGGCCACGCTGCTGGTGATGCTGCGCCCGGAGTTCTCCACGCTGGTCGCGGTGCGCGTGCTCCAGGGGATGGGGATGGGGCTGACCGCGGGGACCGGGACGGCGTACCTGGCCGAGCTCCCGGGGATGGGCACCGCCGAGCGCGCGGCGGGCTACGCCGCTGCGAGCACGTCGCTGGGCTCCGGGGGCGGAGCGCTCTTCACCGCGGCCGCGCTCCTCGCCGGCCCCACGCTGAGCCCCGCCAGCTACCCCGCGATGCTGGCGGCCGGGGTGGCGTGCCTGGGCCTGCTGTGGATGATGCCGCGGGAGCGCCGCGAGGCGGGCGATTGGCGACAGTGCGCGCCCATCGTCCGCCTTCCGTCGTATCCGGCGGGGAGCGTGGCCCCCGGGGTGGCGATCGGCGCCGCGTGGGCGGTTACGGGGCTGGTGTGGGTGGTGGTGCCGGCAGAGCTGGCGCGCGCGGGGGTGGGCGCCTGGACCGCGCCCGCGCTCTTCCTGGTCAACGTCTCGGGCGCGTTGTGCCAGCCGTGGGCGCGCCGGATGGGCGCGCGCCGCGCACTGCGCATGGGGCTGCTGGTTCTCCCCGCCGGCTACGCGCTGCTGCTGGCGGGTACGGCGCTGGGTGCGGTGCCGCTGCTCCTGGCCGGCGCGTCGGTGGTGGGGAGTGCCTGCTACGGGTTCACCTTCCTGGGCGGGCTCGCCGAGGCCACGCGGCTGGGCGGCGCGAACCGGGCGCGGGCCGTCGCGGGCTTCCTCCTCTGCGCTTACCTGGGGTTCAGCCTCCCTCCCGCGGCGGTCGGCTTCCTGGCGGATGCGATCGGGGTGGTGCCTGCGCTGGCCGTCTTCGGAGCCGCGCTCCTGCTGACCCACGCCGCGCTCGCTTCCCGCCGGGTCCCCGCGGATGCGTGACGCGGGACTCCAGGCTCACGTACGCACGGCTGCTTTCCCCGGATCGTCGACATGCGGCTCCTCCTGCTGAAGCTGGTCGCGACCGCGGGCGTGACCGCCCTGCTGGCGCTTCCCTTCGTCGATGCCGATGCGCGAGCCGGCGTCCTCGCGTCCGTCGCGAGGATCGGCGTGCCTGCGCTGGTGGTGTCGGTCGCGGTCTTCCTGGCCGCGGTGGCCTCCTACTGCCGGTCGCTGCAGACGTGCCTGGAGCGGATCCGTCCCGAGGCGAGAGCGGCGAGCCCGCGCTCGGTGTGGCTCATGTTCCTGATCCCCTACAACTTCATCGAAGACTTCTTCATCGTCCGCAACGTGGCGGTGTCGTTGCGCGCGGAAGCCGCGGTGAACCCCGTGCTTGGCCGCCTGCGGGGCTTCGGCACGGTCTCGGGGCTGGGGTGGTGCACCGCGCAGATCATCTCCCTGGTCCCGAACCGGGTGGGCGAGGCAGCAGGCGCCGTGGCGCTTGTGCTCTGGATCGTCCACTGGCGGTTCCTCGCGCGGGTGAACGAGCTTCTCACACCAGATCCGAATCAAGCGCGGTCAGAAACCAAACTGCACTTGTTTCACACGGAGTTAACGGAGTCAGCGGAGTCAACGGAATAAAGTTCTCCGTTAACTCCGTTGACTCCGTGTGAAACGCATTGTTCTTCAGGATTGGATATCAGGCAGTTCCCGCGCGCCGAGCGTCACCCGCCAGCCATCGGCGCGGCTCCGGTGGGCTCACCGCGGTGTGATCCAGGGCCCGCACGGCGGGGAGATGCTTCGCCGGCATGAGCAGCCACTGGATCAGCGAGCGCCACCCGGCGCGGACCAACGCCGGATACAGCCGCAGGAGAGGACGCAGCCACGCCGCCCGCTTCAGCCGCAGCAGACCGCGCACGTGCTCGGGCGTCAGGATCGACTGGAGCCGCAGCAGGAGGTGGTACCGCCAGAAGCCGAGGTGTTTCCGATACTGGGCATACAGCGCGTCCGTGCCCTCACCACGCACCAGGTCACGCCGCAGGTGGCGCTCGCGGTCGGCTCTCCAGCCGGCGTACGTCGGCGGCAGGCCGGGGATCCCCAGGCCGATCCCCACCCGGTAGAACACGTCGTAGAGCTCGTGCTGCTCGTCGGGCGTCAGGGGCCGCGCGAACGTCTCGTGCGCCCGCTCGGAGTACTCGATCAGCATGTAGAGCACGTCGCGGTGCGCCCAATCGGGGATCTGCTGCCCCCGCTCACGCTCGACCGCCTGGTGCACCGCGCGGATCCGCGCCAGCGTGCGCGCGGCGGTCGCCGCGTCGGCGAAGACGATCCCCTGCGCATAGCCGGCCGTGGAGAACAGGCGGCCGATGGGATCGGCCGGCAGCTTCCCGGTGAAGAACAGCCAGTCGACGGCGCGGTTGAGCGCGAACTCGGCGGCCGAGCCGGCGAAGACCAGGAGCACCATGTCTCCATCTCCCCAGATCCTCCGCACGATCGAACCCCGATCGACGAAATCAGCCACGGTACCCCCGTTCGAAAGCACGTCCAGAAGGAGCTGAGCTCATCCGGATCCCTCCACCTCGATCGGCTCGATGTTGTCGCCTTCCTCCCAGTCGAGCACGTTGTAGGGGTCGATGCCTCCCCGGGCCGGCCGCTCGGGCACCGTCACCCTGACCGTCTGCGTGCCGGAGCGGATGCGGTGCTTCTGCACGTAGAGCGGCCTGCCCAGCACCTCGCTCGGCCCGGCCGCGGCGAAGATCCCGATCTCCACCCGTTCGCCCATCGGCAGCTCCGTTTCCTTGCCGGCGCTGTCGGCGACCACCTTGCGTGCGGTGACCTGGAGCGTCACCTCCCAGGCGCCTGTCCCGGTCCGCACCGCCGTGGCCTGCTTCGTATCGAACGTCCAGAAGGTGTTCACCTCGAACAGGTCGCGCAGCAGCGGCTTGAGCGAGTCGGGCGTGACCGCCTGGAGCTCGCGGTACAGGTCGAGCGTGGTGGCCAGCGACCCGGCCTTCTTCTGCACCAGGGCCCGCAGCGCCCCGTTCACACGCGCCTCGCCCACGTACTCGCTGAGCGCGTGCATCGCGTACGGGCCTTTGCGGTAGTTGGCCCAGGGGTCCATCGCGCGGAGGAGCGGAAGCCCCGTGCGGATCGGCGGCCACGGGTTGGGCTCGCGCATGAAGGCCATGAAGCGCCGCAGCGCTTCGCGGTCCTTCGTGTTCTTCACCAGCTGCATGGCCGAGTACCAGGCCAAGCCCTCGGAGATCACACCGCCGCCCTCGGCGAACGCGGGCTTGAGCTGCACGCCCCACCACTGGTGCCCCATCTCGTGCGCCGCCACCTCGAAGATCGCGTCGAAGCCGTCACCCTTCGGATCCAGCAGGAAGAAGCCCTCCCCTCCAGTCACCACGCCGCTTCCGTCCACCCCCATCCCGAAGAAGTTGCCGGGCTGCTCCACCACCTGCAGGAAGCGGTAGGGATAGGGGCCGAACTGCGCCGAGTAGTAGTCCAGCGACGCTCGCACGCCGCGCAGCAGCCGCTCGCGCTGCCCGGAGTGCCCCGGATGGAGGAAGAGCTGGACGTCGACGCCGTTGCGGCGTTCGCGGTGCACCGCATAGTCGGCGGAGAAGAAGACGTTCTGGCCGACGATGGGAACGTCGCTGGCGTAGTGGAAGTAGCGGCGCCCCGCTTCGGTCCACGTGCGGCGCAGCTCGCCCGGCGCGACCGCCACCTGGCCGGCGCTGGTGCCCACGATCGCTTCGAAGGTGGCCGGGGGGCGCGCCGCCACGTTCGGGTCCACGTCACCCAGCGGGGTGAGGGTGATCTGCCGGGGGAGGCCGTGCTTGCGGCGGTCTTCCGCCCTCCACAGCTCGCGCAGCGGCTGGTAGCCGACCACGGGGAGCGCGCCGTCGGTGAAGTAGGTGCCGTTCGGGAGGATCGCCTGGCCCGCCCCGTTGCTGCGGAGGCCGCTGTTGCGGAACCCGCGCGGCTCGAACCGCACGTCGAAGCCGAGCGTCAGCGAATCGCCGGGCTGGAGCGGCTGGGCGAGCGTGTAGACGTGGTGGCCCAGCCTGTCGTCGGCCACGATGCGCCTGGCCGGGCGATCGAAGGTCACGCGCGTGTCGACGTAGAACGCCGGCTCCAGGTGCACCTGCGCGATCGGCACCGCGTGGTGGTTGACCAGGCGGTAGCTGCCGCGGATGGTGGCCGCCCGCCGTTCGGGGTGGATCTCGACGCGCAGCCGGGTCGCGGTGCGCGCCGGCTGCGGGATCGCCTCGTACTTCCCGTAGCGCCGCTCGTAGTCGGCGCGGCGCTGCACCAGCTCGTCGTCGGTGACGTACTCGTTGAGGACGTTGGTGTTGTAGAAGATGAAGCCGCCGAGGGCCAGGATCAGAACTGCCGTCATCGCCACGATCCCTGCGGTGGCGCGATTGAAGCGAAGCCGCGCGATGCGCAGCCGCGTGCCGAAGCCGGGCTCCCTGCCGCGCACCCACAGCAGCCGCGCGGCGAGTGCCAGCAGCAGCGCCCACGCCGCCCAGTAGAGCTTGAACCACAGCCACGGGCCGATCGTATCGCCGAAGCCGCGCATCTCGGTGAACGACCACGCCGGGCTCGCCGCGTAGACCAGGAGGTGGTGGTGGACGCCCAGCATCCCCGAAAACACCACCAGGAGATACGCGACCAGCGCCACCAGCTGACCCAGGTACTTCTGGTTCACCACCACCTGGATCGCCAGGGCGAGCATCGCGAACAGCAGGTACTCGGAGAGCTGGAAGCCGAACAGGAGCTTCAGGTACAGCGCGATCTCGAAGCGGTGGTAGCCCATCAGCGCCTGCACCACGACCCCCGCCACGGTCAGCATCGCCATCAGCGCGGCCAGCACCAGCGCGAGCCCCAGGTACTTGCCGGCCAGCAGCACCCATTCGGGCACCGGCGCCGCGTCCACGTTCTCGTTCATCCGCGCGTCGCGCTCCTGCCACACCAGCTCGCCGGCCAGGAAGATGATCAGTAGCGGCACCATCACCCAGTAGTTCATCGGGCTGGTGATGGGGGCCGTCAGGTGGCGCGTGATGAGCTCCACCGTGCGCGGCAGCAGCGGCACCCCCCACTGCTGCAGCTCGATCCGCATCACCAGCACCAGCATCGCCGGGAACGCGGCAAGGAGGAACAGCCCGGCCGGGCTTTTCACGATCGTCCAGAACGACGAGCGGGTGATCGCCCGCACCTGCCGAAGCTGCGCGGCGAACCCGAACGACCGCCGCACTTGCGGCACCGCGACCGTGGACCGCGCGCGGCCGGCCGTCTCTCGCACCGGGGCCGTGCGGGAGAAGCGTCGCAGCAGCCGGCTCAGCAGGTCGTTCGCGGTGCGGTGCGCGAAGCGAAAGCGGAGATGGAGGAAGGCGAGCGTCGCCAGTGAGATGCCGATCCAGAGAAGCCGGTTCCACACCATCGGCCCCTCGAGCGTGAACATGCGGACGTTCTTCTCCACGATCGTCCAGTTCGACATCATCTCGTTCATGATGGCGAACACGCCGATCGGGTCGGTCAGCAGCGCGAGCTCCGGCCGCGCCATCCTGGAGAAGTAGATGAAGAGCGTGACCGGGTAGGAGAGGAAGAAGAGGCCGAAGCTGCCCACGTAGGCCGCCATCGGCCGCCCGCTCAGCAGCGCCGCGCAGAACTGGACCGTGGCCGCGATCAGCGCGTTCGGCAGCGCGATCAGGGCGTAGGCCGCCAGGTACGCCATCGGCCGGAACGGGCCGATGATCTCGGGGTTCACCCCGGGCGCGTAGGCCGCCAGCAGGCTCCCCACCTGCACCCCCAGCAGGATCAGCGCGTTGAGCGCGAAAGCGGCCAGGAACCGCCCGCCCAGGTACTGTGCCTTGCTGACGGGGCTGGTGTAGACCAGCGGATGCATCCCTGTGTGCACGTCGCGCGCGGCCGCCTCGCCGGCCACGGCCGGGGCCAGCAGCAGCCAGACCTGACAGCTGAACACCGTGACTGCCGCGATGATGAACGGCGAGTTGAGGATGAAGTCCTGCGGGAGGGTGGCGGGGATGATGGCGACCCGCGTCGACAGCATGCTGAACACGACCAGGACGGCGAAGGCGAGCCAGGCCCAGGGACGGCGCAGCTGGTAGACGAGCTCGAAGCGGAAGATCTCCCACGCCTTCATGACGCGGCCTCCGGCACCCCGCGGCGCCGGCCGACGTGCCCCGCCATGGTGCTGAAGTAGACGTCCTCCAGGTCGGGCTCGGCGGGCTCCCAGCCGGGGCCGGGGGCCGCGTCGGCATGGACGTGCACCACGGTGCGCCCCGCCAGGAGCCTGGTGGAGATCACCGCGTGCTCCTTCTCCACCCGCGCCAGCGCGCTCTTGTCGATCACGCTGCGCCAGATCCGGCCCCGCATCTCGTCGATGGCGCCGAGCGGCTCGGCCTCGAGCAGGATCTCGCCGCGGTCGATGATCGCCATCCGCGTGCACAGCTCCGACACGTCGTCCACGATGTGCGTGGAGAGGATCACCGCGCTGTTCTCGCCCAGCTCGCTGAGCAGGTTCAGGAAGCGCACGCGCTCGGCCGGGTCGAGCCCCGCCGTCGGCTCGTCCACGATCAGCAGCTTCGGGTTGCCCAGCAGCGCCACCGCCACGCCGAAGCGCTGCCGCATCCCGCCCGAGTAGCCGCCCAGCTTCTGCTTGCGCACCTCCCACAGGTTGGTCTGCCGGAGCAGCGCCTCCACCACCTCGCTGCGCGCCTTCCGTTCGGGGAGGCCCTTCAGGATGGCGAAGTGGTCGAGCAGCTCCATCGCGCTCACCCTGGGGTAGACGCCGAACTCCTGCGGGAAGTAGCCGAGCGTCTTCCGCACCTCGTCCTTCTGCCGCACCACGTCGAGGTCGCCCAGGTGCACGCTCCCCGTGTCGGGCTCCTGCAGCGTGGCCAATATGCGCATCAGCGTGGACTTGCCAGCGCCGTTGGGGCCCAGCAGCCCGTACATCCCGGTGGGGATCGTGAGCGTCACGTGGTTCAGCGCCTGCACGCCGTTGGGATAGGTCTTGGATACGTCGCGAATCCGCAGTTCCATGGCTGCCTCTGGTTGGGCACCGCTCCGCGCCGTGATCCCGGCGAGGTGTTTCATCTGCGTCCGATGGTTGCCAACTACTTTACATCGCAAAGTGCAGGGATGCAAGGAGAACGTGCAACCGGTTCGTCGCCGCCCGGCGGTTCATACCCGGATCCGCACGATCCGTCGCTGGATCGAACCGCCGGGGGGCACACGGAGACGCGGAGTAGAACGGAGGAAACGGAGAACTTCCTCGCAGTTCCTCCGTTTCCTCCGTTCTACTCCGTTCCTCCGTGTGACGCTGTTGCAGTAAAGTCTAAGCCGGAGCCGATCCCAAACGTCTGCCGGGAGGTGTTCAGAGCAGCGGCTGGTAGCGCGCGACCATCTCCGCCTGCGTTTCCACGGGGCCCGAGGTGCCGATCTGGTCGGCGAGCATCTGGCCCATCGTGGGCAGCACCGAGCGGGGCTGCCGCGCCTCGTCGGACCAGAGCCGCGAGCGCATCAGCGCCTTGGCGCAATGGAGGAACGCTTCCTCCACCACCACCTCGAGAACCACCCTGGGCGTGCGCTTCTCCGACGCGAACTCTGCCAGCTTCTCGGGATCGATGGAGACTCGCGCGGCGCCGTTGACCCGGAGCGTCTCGTCCACGCCGGGTACCAGGAAGAGCAGCCCCGCCCGCCCGCTCGCGACCACGTTGGCCAGCGTATCGAGAAGGTTGTTGCCGGGCGCGTCCGGGATCCAAAGCGTCACGTCGTCCACCACCTTCACGAAGCCGGGCTCGCCGCCGCGTGGCGACGCGTCGAGCCGGCCGCCACTCTCGCTGGCCACCACCACGAACGGAGAGTGCTGGATGAAGTTGCGGCAGTGCACGTCCAAGCGTGCGAGCTGCTTCTTCACCGTTCGCCCCGTGGGCTCGGCGAAATGGCGGCGAAGCTCCTCGACCGATTCGATGTATCCCGCCAACGGATCACCTCTGCAAGCGGCAAAAGGACGTCGGGACAGCGCTCGTTCAATGGGCACTTTATAATGCAAAGTGGAGATGCGCAAGTATCCAGCGAGTGTCTCCGAGCGCCCCGTTCCAGCGCGAGCACGCCGGCCGACGTCGCCTTCACCGCGCGCTAACCGCGTGCCTTTGCGCCCATGCCCGTCTCCCGCTTAGCTTTGGCCGCCGGACCGGTGCTTGCAACGGCTCCGCCTGAACCCCTGGAGAACGCAGCCGAGATGATCCCGCTTTCGTGGCGCCGCCTGGCCCTGCTCACCGTGCCGCTGCTGCTGGCCGCGGCGGCCCCGGCGCGCGCGCAGGTCACCGACTCGCTGCGGCTGGGCGAGCGCCAGCGCCAGCCCATGGTGCCCGACTCGGCGCGCCGCCGCGTGCCCGTGCCCGACAGCATCCAGGCACGCTACCGCATCTCGCCGCGCGACGCGTTCTTCCGCTCGCTGATCCTCCCCGGGTGGGGGCAGTCGTCCATCGGCGCGCCGGGGCGCGGCGCGGTGTACTTCGCGCTCGAGTCGGGGAGCCTGTGGATGCTGTACAAGGCCGACCAGAAGCTGGAAGAGGCCCAGCGGCTCGAACGGCAGCGCCGCGAAGAGGGGCTGCTGGCGCCCGATCGCCCGCTGCCGCTGGTGCGCGCCCGCCGCAACGAGCGCGAAGACTGGATCACCCTCTCGGTGTTCTGGTTCTTCTTCTCGGGCGCCGACGCGTTCGTCAGCGCCTACCTGCGCGACTTCGACACGCACGTGGAGGTGCAGCCCGCGCCCACCGGCGGGCTCCAGCTCGGCGCCTTCGTTCCCGTGGGCAACTGATGCACCTGCCGGCGCCGATCGGGATCTTCGACAGCGGGATCGGCGGGCTGAGCGTGGCCCGCGAGGTCCGCAGCGCGCTCCCTCACGAGCACCTGCTGTACGTGGCCGACAGCGCCTTCGTCCCCTACGGCGACCGCGGGGTCGACGAGGTGCGCGCACGCACGCTGGCGGCCGGGCGCGAGCTGCAGGCGCGCGGCGCCAAGCTGCTGGTGGTGGCGTGCAACCCCGCCTCGGGCGCGGCGCTCGAGCTGCTGCGCGAGCGGCTGTCGATCCCCGTGGTGGGGCTGGAGCCCGCGGTGAAGCCCGCGGTGGCGGGGAGCCGCAACGGCAGGGTGGGGGTGATGGCCACGGTGGGCACGCTGCGCTCCGACCGCTACGCGCGGCTGGTGCAGGCCCACGGCAACGGCGCGGAGGTGATTGCGCA
>DASWMA010000207.1:0-4922 GCA_036399995.1 Longimicrobium sp.
GGTTCGCGTCGATGCACGAGAAGCGCCAGCTCTTGAGGCTCACCAGCCGCACCGTGCCGGCCTGGGGCAGCTCCTCGAAGCGGTAGCCGGTGTGGAAGTCGAAGCGGTAGCGGCCCTCCAGCGACACCAGGTGCGCCACGCTCGCGCCGCCGCTCTTGGGCAGGCGCCCGGCCACCACCACCGCGTACTCGTCGCCCACCAGCGCGTCCTGCTCGTTCAGCCCGCGACGGACGTGCGCCAGGTAGCGCAGCTCCGCGCCGGTGGGGATCATGGCCGCCAGCAGGGCGCTCGGCACGTCGATCACCGACACCAGGTCGTCATCGTGCTGCGCCGGCTGCAGCGCCACGCCGGGCCAGCCGGGCCGGGCCGCCTTGAGCGTCTCCAGCTTCACGTTGGGGGGCTGCACCACCCCGGCGGCCAGGTCGTCTTCGCCGAACACCAGCACGGCCATCCAGGGGATGGTGGCCTGCGCCGGCTCGCCCTCGTGCCCCGGCGGCGCCACCAGCCGCTCCCAGGGAAGGGTGCTGCGGCGAAGCACCACGTGGGGGAGGACGTTGGCGTGGTCGCCCAGGCTCCCCGGCGGGGGGAAGACGGCGACCACGTCGTCTTCGTCCAGCGCGAAGCGCTCGCCGAACACGCCGAACTGCTGCGTGCGCACCGCGGTCTCGACGGTCGCCCCGTCGACGGCGACCTTCTGCGTGACGGTCAGCTCGTAGACGCCGCTCTTCAGCCCGGGCTGGTGGCTGTCCAGGAACTCCAGCTTCGGGGGAAGCGGGGCGATGGCTTCGGGCATGGGGCTCCGGGGTGGCTACGCCGCCAGGGTCATGCGGCCGACCCGGGGCGCGAAGAGGAAGTCGTCGGCGTTGGTCCGCTCCAGCCCGGTCACCAGCGCGGGGTCCAGCCCCAGCGAGCGCAGGAAGGCGGCGCGGGCCGCCACGGTGGTGTCGCTGGCGATCGCGTCGACGAACACCGCGCGGTCGAACTCGGCGCGGTCGAACGCCGCGCCGGGGGTGAAGCGGTGCGTGGGCCGCACCGGCTGGGCGACCGCCACCACGTCGGGGGTGTACGTCAGGTCGGCGCGCCGCAGCCTGTGCGGGGCGGCGTCCCGCGGCGGGGTGGCCGGGGTGGCGGGCGACACGTCGATCGCCGCCACGGTGCCGTCCACCCACGAGTGCGCGTTGACGTCGGGGCTGCGCGAGTTGCCCCAGAGCGCCGCGGGCGCCCTGCCGTGCACGGCCTTGAAGGTGAAGGACTCGGTGTCAGGGGCACGCGTGTCGGCCAGCGCGACCCGGTGGGTGGTGCCGATCTCCATGGTGGAGGCCACGTTCTGGCTGCGCTTGTCCATCGGCGCGATCCCCACGGGCGCGTACGGCCCCGCCACGGCCCGCCCGCCCGCGGTGGCCGCGGTCACCGGCACCGGGGTGGTGATGGAGATCACCAGCGTCTTGGGGTCCACGATCCACAGCTCGCCCTCGCCGTCCAGCGGCATCCGGCGCGACAGCCCGCGGGCGGCGGTGATCCCCACCGCCACGTGCCCGTCGTGCGCGGGAAGGAAGGCCTTGCTGAACTCGCCCCAGCTGAGCGCCGGCGGGGGCGAGGCGTCGGCCCCGAAGCTGATGGTGAACGAGACGATCCACAGGTGCACCCTGGCGGTGCCCGAGAAGTCGGGGCCCCACACGTTCAGGTCGGCGCCCACGTCCACCGAGATGTGGTGGGTGCCGAAGAACCAGTAGGTGTACGACACCCCCATGTTCACCGAGATGCCGGCCTCGTAGTGGTACGGCTGCCACGCCACCAGGAAGTTCGCCTCGGCCCGGAACCAGGCGCTCAGCGAGCCGCTCTCCCACACCGCCTCCAGCTCGCCGCCGGCCATCAGGGCGTGGGCGGTGAGCGCGAAGTACATCCCCCCCTTCACGCTCAGGTCGCCGGTCACCTGCCAGTTGAACCCCAGCCGGGGGACGGTGGGGTAGTGCGCGGGAACGCGGAACGAGGGGTGGTACCCGCCCACGGTCAGCACGAAGTCGCCCGCGTGCTCGCCCTTGAACCAGCAGTAGAAGGCGAAGCCCCCGGTCAGGTGGCAGTCGCGCGAAAGCAGGTACGACTCGCGGGTGAGCTGCGCCGCCACCGCCAGCAGCCCCTCGTCGGGGCGGAAGCTGGCCTCCAGCGCCAGCTGCAGCTCGGCCACGGGCGTCGCCGGATGGTTGTCGCGGCTGGGCGGGAGGTAGCCGGTGGAAAGCCCCAGCACGTCCACCTCCACGTGCGGCCCCACCTTGACCGTGACCAGCGCGAACGAGTCGACCAGCTTGAAGGTGGTGAAGTGGATCCCCACCGCGAAGAACATCGAGCCCGTCTGCACCGGGAGGTACTCGTGCAGCGCCTGGAGCTTCTCCTCCAGGTACGAGCGGGGATTGGTCCCCGCGGCGGGCGGCGTGGCCGCGCCGGACATCGCCTCGGCCACCAGGGGGAAGGTGGCCACCTGGTCGAGCGTGGGGCGGCGCACGGTGCGGTTGAAGCCGAACCCCGCGGCCAGCCCGGTCACGAAGCAGAAGGGCGGGCCGCCGATCGGGTAGTTCAGCGCGCCGTACAGGAAGAGCGAGCGGGAGCCGTTCCGCTCGGCATACGAGCCCAGCACGAACAGGTTCAGCGCCGAGGTGCGGATCACCGCGCTCCCGTCGTACTCGTCGGGGTCGGCGGGGGTGGCCGGGGGGAGGTGCAGGAGCGAGCCGCCCACCTCCACCGGGCCGTTGGTGTAGTCGATGGAGATGCCGCGCAGCGAGAACTTCGGGTGGAAGGTGTGGGTCCGGATGTCGCTGAGCGCCACCCCCACACCCAGGCCGTCCAGCTCCAGCGTCAGCCCCCCCGCGGCCAGCGACCCGTCCAGCAGGAACCAGAGGTTGCCCGCGTCGTAGCGCGCGCCGATGCGCTGCAGGTGCAGCGGCCCGAACGACTTCTGCAGCTTGATCCAGTGCGTGCCGTCCGACGGCGCGGGAGTGCTCCCGGCGGGGGCCGGCGCCGAGGCACCGGCGGTGTGCTCGATCTGGCCGCCCGAGCCCAGCTTCAGCGGCAGGCTCAGGTCGATCGGCTGGGCGCCCACCTGCAGGCGGGTGGCCAGCGTGAGCCCCTGCGCCAGCGGCCCTTGCGGGAGCGCCAGGCCGCCGGCGGGAACCAGCGGACGCACCCCGTTCAGCATCCCCTCGCTGAAGAGCGCCGAGGCCACCAGCGGCTGGAAGGCGAGCGTCAGGGAGGAGCCCGAGGGGAAGGCCCGCCCCACCAGCGGCAGGTTGGCCAGGTCCACCCCCGCGCCGATGTCGGCGCCGAACAGGACGGCCGCGGTGCCGCCGGCGGTGTCGTCGTACGCCAGCAGCGCGTCCTTCAGGTCGATGGAGAGCGCCGACAGCCCGGGGGCGTCGACGATCCCGGAGAGCAGCGTGCCCAGGTCGGCGCTGCCGCCCGACAGGTTCTCGTAGGCGGCCAGGAAGCGCGTGGCCGCCGGGGCGGCGTCGAACACCAGGTCGAACTCCCGGCCGCCCACCAGCGCCCTGCCGCGGAAGGTCTTCCGGTACCCGGTGCCGCTGGGCTCCACGTTCACGTCCACCACCAGGTCCAGCGTCTTCCCCGCATCGAGCGTGAGCTTCGTCTCGCACGAGAAGGTGAAGGCGCGCGTGGCGGTGTCGAAGCTCACGTGGAGCCGGTCGATCACGGCCGAGGCGATGGACGCCGGGGGCGTGGCGTCCACCCCGAAGGTGCGAACCAGGTCCTGCATCAGCGTGCCGATGGGGATCGCCTGGCCCTCGGTGGTGCCCCCCTCGAACCGCCATCCGCGGCCGGAGCCCCCGTGGCTGGCGGAAAGGAACAGCTCGACCCCCGCCACCCGGAACCTGCCTCCCGCGTCCACCGAGGTGTCGCCGCCCGTGTGCGCGACCGCCAGCCGCACCTCCTCGACCTCCAGGGGGAGCGAGCCGATCCGCCACTCGCCCTCCGCCTCCACCGCAACGCTGTAGTCGCCGTCTTCGGTCTGCAGGTCCAGCTCCAGCACGTTGATCGCGGGCACGTCGACCCCCGTGCCCGCGAAGTACCGCACCACCTCGTCCAGCCGCAGCGTGGAGCCCTCCTTGAGCCCCGCGGAGAAAGCGAGCCCCGGGAAGTGTGCGCTCACCTCCAGCACCCCCGCCGAGCCCACGGCGACCTCGCCCTCGAGCGTCAGCTGCGCCAGGCGTGCGCCGAAGGGCTCCTGCACGCTGACGGTCAGGAGCAGCTCGTCGATCGTCAGCTCCTGGTCGGACGCACCCAGCCGCAACACGTGCCACGGGCTGCCGTTGCGCACATCCAGGGCGGCGAAGCTCACCTTCTGCGCTGCGGGCGCGGCCGCGTCTAGGTCGAAGTAGAGCCGGTCGAAGTGGAGCAGGTCGTCGAGGTGCAGGCCGGAGGGGAGAAGCCCGCCGAGCTGCACCCCTCCCACCAGCGCCCCGATCTCGTCCCAGGCCGCGCTGATCGCTCCGTCGAGCCCCGCTACGAAGCGCCAGTGCCGCCCCAGGTCCCACACCTCCGCGCTGATGGGGAGCGGGTGCGTGCGGCCACCTGCCTGGAAGTTGATCGTTCCGGACACCCGCAGCCTGGGAGCCACGAAGCTGCGCCGCTCGACGCGGTCGCGGACGCGCTTGCCCCTCAGGGTGAACGTCAACTGCTCGAGGGTGGCGATCCCGAGGTCGACGTTCTGAGCCGCCGGGGAACGGAGATCGAATGCGACGACCTCCGCTCCGTTCCCGGCTGCGTCCAGGGTGCCCGTGAGCGGCTGCGTGGTCCTGTTCAGCAGGGTGGAGAGCCCGGCCGTGGTGGCCACCAGGTCGAGGGCGCCATCGAAGGACATCCCCGCCGGGCTGCTCCCCTCCGCGTGTGACGCCAGCCGCAGGGCGGGCGTGGGC
>DASWMA010000208.1:0-20098 GCA_036399995.1 Longimicrobium sp.
TCCCGTGATCACACCCCATTCGTGCACTAGCGTCGTTGCGTTCATGGAGGCGCAGCATAAACTCACCTCCGAACGCCGTCAAGCTAAAGTTAGCGCTTATGGGGGGCCGGGGGGAGGGGGCCAGCCGCGGCATGCCCCACCGTCCGCCTCCCGCTCCTCAGCTGTCCCGCACCCCCTCCCCCAGGCTGTTTTGGGGGAGGGGGTGGCGAGCCTTGGCGAGCCGGGGGTGGGGGCCCACCGCCCTCACCCCACCGCCGGCTCCAGCAACTCCACGGTTCCCGCATCCGCGTCGAGCCGGGCGCGAACGCCCACCGGCAGCGTCCAGTTGTCGTCCACGTGGCCGAAGGGGAAGCCGTGCGCCACCGGCACGCCCAGGCCGCCCAGCACGTCGGCCAGCACGTCGCGCACGCCGGGGCTGTCGGCGTCGTCGCCGCCCTCGGTGAAGGCGCCCAGCGCGATCCCCGCCACACCGTTCAGCACGCCCGCCAGGCGAAGCTGCTGGAGAAGGCGGTCCACCCGGTAGGGCGCCTCGCCCACCTCTTCGAGGAAGAGGATCGCGCCGTCCGCGTTTATGGCGTACGGCGTGCCCAGCGTGGCCGCGATCAGCGACAGGTTGCCGCCCACCAGCCGCCCCTCGGCCGTGCCGCCGGCGATCGCCTCGGCGCCAGGAGCGTCCGCGGGGAAGGGGAGGATGCCGGGCGCGTCGGTGAGGGTCAGCGCGCTCAGCAGCGAGTCGCGCGAGAAGTCGTTCAGCTCGTTGGTGGCCGGGTGCGGGCCGTGGAACGACGTCATCCCCAGCCGCTGGATTCCCAGGTGGAGCGCGGTGTTGTCGCTGAAGCCGATCACCGCGCGCGGGTGGCGGGCCAGCGACTCCCAGTCCACGCTGGGGAGGATGCGCATCACCCCGTAGCCGCCGCGCAGGGCCCACACCGCGTCCACCGAATCGTCGGCCAGCGCGGCGTTCAGGTCCTGCGCGCGCTCCTGGTCCATCGCGGAGAGGTAGCCGTGGCGCTTGCGGACGTGCTCGCCGGGCACCGCCTCGAAGCCCCAGGCGTGCACGCGGTCGATGGCCCGGTCCACCGCGCCGTCGCCCAGCGGGCCGGCGGGGGCGACCAGGGCGATGCGGGCGCCGGGCTTCAGCGCGGGCGGACGGATCACGAGAACACCCCCACGATGGCGACCAGCACCAGCGCCGCGGCGGCGGTGACGATCGAGGCGGAAAGGAACGGCGCCGCGAGGCCCACGTGCGCCAGCGCCACGCCCCCGGCCACGGGGCCGGCCGCGCGGGCCAGCGCGGAGAGCGACTGGAAGATCCCCAGCACCCGCCCCTGCTCGGCCGCCCCGCCCTGCCGCGAGATCAGCGACGAAACGGCCGGCGACGCGAGCCCCTGGCCCAGCGCGAGCAAGCCGAGGCCGACGAGGAGCACGGGCCACGACGGGGCCAGCGCCGCCGTCACCAGCCCCGCCGCCACGCTCCCCAGCCCCGCCAGCGCCGTTCGCCGCTCGCCGATGCGCCGCACCAGCCGCCCCGCCACCCCGGCGTGCGCCACGGCCGAGACCACGCCCAGGAAGACGAAGAGGTACGCCACCCGCTCGCCCGTGGCGTTCCACCGCGCGTCGGCCCACAGGCTGAACGTGCCCTCGGCGCTGGCGATGGCCAGGGTGAAGAGGAAGCCGGCCAGGTACAGCGCCCGCAGCCGCCCCGGCGTGGCGCGGCCGAACAGCGCGCGGGCGCGCTCGGCCAGCGTAGGCGCGGGCGGGCGGGCGGCCCTGCGCTCGGGCGGCAGCGACTCGGGAAGGCGGAAGACGGCGAGCACGGCGTTGGCCAGCGTGAGCGCGGCGGCGAACAGGAACGGCGCCGCGGGCCCCCAGCGCAACAGGAGGCCGCCCAGCGCGGGCCCCACGATGAAGCCCAGGCCGAACGCCGCGCCGATCATCCCCATCCCCTTCGCGCGGTCTTCCGGGCGGGTCACGTCGGCGATGTAGGCCTGCGCCACGCCGATGTTGGCGCCGGCCACGCCGTTCAGCGCCCGCGCGGCGAAGAGGAGCGGGAGCGACCCGGCCACTCCGCACGCCAGGTAGCTGGCGGCCGAGCCGAACAGGCCCACCAGCAGCACCGGCCGCCGGCCGATGCGGTCCGACAGCCGCCCCCAGGCGGGGGCGAACAGGAACTGCATCAGCGAGTAGACGGCCAGCAGCCACGCCACCGCCACCGCCCCGGCGCCGAAGCGCTGGGCGTAGAGCGGAAGGAGGGGGATCACGATCCCGAACCCCACCAGGTCCAGGAACACGGTGAGGAAGACGATCCCCAGCGGCGAGCGCCCCGCGGCGGCGCGCGGTGCGGCCGGCCGCGCGTCAGCGCCCGAACGGGAGCCGGGCCAGGCCGCGGAGGTCGTTGATCTGGTCGATGACGGACTTTTCACCCTGCTTCTGTCCTTCACCCGGCGTGGTGCGCAACCCCGAAAGGGCGTCGCGCACGTCCAGGATCGCTTCCATGTACAGCTGATCGCGGCGGAAGTCGAAATCCAGCCGCGCCATGTCGCGCTCGTCGCCGGCCGCCTGCGCGCGGGCGTAGCCCTCGCGGTACAGCGTCTCCAGGTTTGCGAGCAGATGCTCGCGGGGGCGAGGCACGTTCGCTCCTTTCCTCCGGTCCCCAAACGCTTTGCGAGCCGGGGAAGATACCCCCGCACGCCGGCCGTGACAACGCGCCCGGCCGGGGACAGATTGCGCGTCTGGCCCTGAGCAGGCAGGGGCGGGGCCGGGGGCGGATGAATCCGCGGCAACGACCACACGAAGTCCGCCTGCGCGGACTACCGGGTTCAGCGCAAGCCGAGACAGCGTCGCGCGGCACCGCCTTCGCAGTCGTGACGAAGTAGCCGCGAGCGAAGCGAGCCCCGTCCCTCCCCCAGGCTTTTTTGGGGGAGGGATAGCGCGAAGCGCAGGGAGAGGGCCACGCGGCGGCCGCAGCGAGGTCCGTCCGGTGGAGATGAAGCCGCCGGCCTTGGAAATCTGACGACGAGGGAGGCACGTGCAGGAAGATCCGCGCATCCAGGCGCTCCGGAAGATGGCGGCGGCGCACCCGGAGGACCCGCGCCCGCGCTTCGGGCTGGCGCTGGAGATGGAGAAGGCGAGCCGCTGGGAAGACGCCGCCGCCGAGCTGCGCGCCTACCTGGCCCTGGCCGACGACGAGGGGAACGCGTACGGGCGGCTGGGGAAGGCGCTGCGCAACCTGGGCCGCGATGACGAGGCGCGGGAGGCGTACCGCCAGGGGATCGACGCCGCCAACCGCCACGGCCACCCCACCATGGCGATGGAGTTCGAAGAGGTGCTGGAAGAGTGGGACTACGCCTGAGGCGGAGGCGCGTAGGCCGCCAGCGCGCGCATGCGCACGATGGTCTCCAGCTCGAAGGCGATGGATTCCGGCGAGCGCCCGTCGGTGGGGATCGACACGTCGGACAGGCGGTACAGCGGCTCGCGCTGCGCCAGCATCTGCGTGATCCGCGGCACCGGGTCGTCCAGCTCGCGGAAGGGGCGGGCGATGGTGTCGGAGCGGAGGCGGCGCGCGGTCTCTTCGGGAGAGACGCGCAGCCAGGCGGCCAGCGTGCCGGGGCCCAGCGCGGTGAGCTGCTCGGGCATGGTGATCCACCCGCCGCCGGGTGCCAGGACGAGGTAGGGCCTTCCCGACAGCTCGGCCGTGAGCGCCGCCTCCATGTCGCGGAAGCGGTTCTCCCCCTCGTCTTCGACGATCTGCTTGATGGTGCGGCCGTCGCGGCGCTCGATCTCCACGTCGAAGTCCACGAAGCTCCACTCCAGCCGCCGCGCCAGCGCCTGCCCCACCGTGCTCTTCCCCGACGTCATGTAGCCGAGCAGCACCACGCGCTCCACCGGCCACGAGCCCGGTGCCAGCGGCGGCGCGGAAGGCCCCGGCTCGCGCCGGTCGGGAAGGGGCGGACGGTCGGCGTCGGGCATGGTGGTCGGCGTGTGTATGGGACGAAGGTGATGACGCGGCGCGCGGCAAGCGCAGGATGTGCGCCGAGCCCTCTCCCTGGCGCTGCGCGCCTGTCCCTCCCCCGAACTGCAGGGGAGGGACGGTCGAGCGCCCAGCGTGCGCCGGTGCATGCGTCCGCGCTGGCGTGGCAGGGTGCCCGCACCCGGCACCGTGCCTCTCCGCGCAGTCCGCGAAGGCGGACTTCCCGATGTTCCAGCGGCGGGTTTCAACCCGCTGTGCCGGGGGCCGCCGCACTCGCGCGCCGGCCCCATGTCCCTCAAACCTGAAATCCAGTCCAGGCAACGAGATGCGCGTGCTGGTGGTGGATGACGAGCCCGCGGCGCGGCGCCGGCTGGCGCTGATGCTGGAGGAGTTGGACGAAGAGGTGGTGGGCCAGGCCGCCAACGGCGTGGAGGCGCTGGAGATGGCGCGCGAGCGGCGCCCCGACCTGCTGCTGCTCGACATCGAGATGCCCGAGGTCGACGGCTTCGACGTGGCCCGCCACCTCCCCGCGCCGCGCCCGCTGGTCGTCTTCCAGACCGCGTACGACGAATACGCCCTGCGCGCCTTCGAGCACGCGGCGCTCGACTACCTGGTGAAGCCCGTGACGCTCGACGGCCTGCGCCGCGCCGTCGGCCGGGCGCGCGAGCGGCTGGAGGCGCCCGCGCGCGTCGCCGAGCCCGACGCCGAGGCGCTGCGCGGCGTGCGTGCCTCGCTGGGCGGACAGGCGCCCCGGCGGCGGCGCCTCCTGGTCCGCGAGGGGAAGGGGCACCGGCTGGTGGCCTTCGAGGCCATCACCCACTTCACCGCCGACGAGGGGGTGGTGTTCGCGTACCTGGAGGGCGGCGACAAGCGGCTGACCGACTACACGCTGGCCGAGCTGGAGGAGCGCGCGGGCGACGCCTTCGTCCGCGCCAGCCGCGGCGAGCTGGTGAACGCCGAGGCGGTGGAGCGCATCGTACGCAACGGCGACGGGAGCGCCACGCTGGGGCTGCGCGGCGGCGCCACCGTGCACGTCAGCCGCCGCCGCGCCCCCGACGTGTGGGACCGGCTGGCGGAGTGACGGGATCGCCGCGTCGCCCCCGGACGACGGCCGCGGATAAGCGAGGCGCGACGCGATGGCCCGTAGGGTGGCCCGTATCATGCTTGTCCAACCGGCCTTCTGGGCGAGCCCTGGGGCTCGCCCGTGGCCGGAAAACGCCGGGCGGACGTGATGGAATTCGAGGTCAACTGCAGGCTGGCGGGCGCCCTGGCGGTCCGCATGCGCGAGAACCGCGAGGAGCTGACGCGGCGATGGCTGGACCGCATCGCCGCGCGGGTGGACCTCGACCCCAACAAGGTGTTCCCCACCGACGAGCTGCTGGACCACGTCCCGCTGCTGATGGACAAGATCGCCGACTACCTCGAGAACCCGTCGGACGAGATCACCGCCGACGCGCCGGTCACGGGGAAGGCGATCGAGCTGGGCGAGCTGCGCTGGGCGCAGGGCTTCGACGCGCACGAGATCCTCAAGGAATACGAGATCCTGGGCGGCGTGCTCTTCGCCTTCCTGGTCCGCACCGTGGACGAGGTGGACGAGGAGTGCTCGCGCGCCGAGCTGCTGAGCTGCGCGCACCGGCTGTTCCGCGCGGTGTCGGTGATCCAGCAGATGACCACCATGCACTACCTGCGGCTGGCCGCCGAGCGGGTGAACGAGCGCGAGCAGCGCCTGCGCGGCTTCAACCGCATGGTCACGCACGAGATGAAGAACCGCATCGGGAGCATGCTGGGCGCCGGGCAGCTGCTGGCAGACCCCGAGATCGCCACCAACGACGCGCAGCGGGCCCGCTTCGCCCAGATGGTGGTGCAGAACGCCGAGGGGATGCAGGTGCTGCTCGAGAACCTGCTGGAGCTGTCGCGGGTGGACACCAGCTCGCGACAGCAGCGCAACGTGCTCCTTCCCCGCGTGGCCGCCGAGGTGTGCCGCCAGCTCCGTGACATGGCCGGCGCCCGCCAGGTGCAGGTGCGCATCCGCGACCTTCCCGAGGTGGAGGTGAACGCGGCCGCCGTGGAGCTGGCCCTCAGCAACTACCTGTCGAACGCCATCAAGTACTCCGACCCCGAGGTGGATGAGCGCTGGGTGGAGCTGCGCGCCACCCTGGGGAACGAAGCCGGCGGCCCCGCCTGCGAGCTGGTGATCGAGGTGACCGACAACGGCCTGGGCGTGCCGATGGACAAGCGCGAGGGGCTGTTCTCGCGCTTCTTCCGCGCCCACGGCGACACGGTGACGGGGGTGGAGGGCACCGGCCTGGGCCTGAGCATCGTCCGCGAGACGGTGGAGGGGCTGGGCGGCCGCGCCTGGGCCGAGTTCGACGCCGAGCGCGGCTCGCGCTTCTACATCGCCCTCCCCTGCCGCCGCGAGGCCGAGCGCGCGCTGGCCCGGGCGACGGCCGGAGCCGCGGTGTAGATTCGATCGCGATCCGCCTGGCTGATACTACCGGTGCCGAGTATCGTTTGGGGGTCAAGCGCTGAATGGTCTCACGCAGAGCAGCAGAGAAGCAGAGAACAGCAAATTTCTCTGCTTCTCTGCTTCTCTGCTTCTCTGTTTCTCTGCTGCTCTGCTGCTCTGCTGCTCTGCTGCTCTGCGTGAGACATTCGAGTAATCTTCATCCCCGAACTGAACCTGGCGAAGCAGTATGACCTGTTTTCTCCTGCCATGAGCACCACGCTTCCCACTCGCACGTCCACCAGCACCACCTCGTCCGCGGATGGTGGCGGCGAGCACGTGCACGTGGCTGTGATCGGCGCGGGGTTCGGGGGGATCGGCACGGCGATCCGGCTGAAGCAGGAGGGGATCGACGACTTCGTGGTGCTGGAGCGCGCCCACGACATCGGCGGAACGTGGCGCGACAACACGTATCCCGGGTGCACCTGCGACGTGCAGAGCCACCTCTACTCCTTCTCGTTCGCGCCCAACCCGGAGTGGAGCCGCACCTTCAGCCCGCAGCCCGAGATCTGGGCCTACATCAAGCGCATCGCCCACGAGCACGGGGTGATGCCGCACGTGCGCTGCGGCCGCGAGGCGCGCGGCGCGGCGTGGGACGAGGCGGCGCAGCGCTGGCGGATCGACACCGCGCGCGGGCCGGTGACGGCGCGGGTGCTGGTGCTGGCGTCGGGCGCGCTGAGCGACCCCGTGATCCCGCCGCTGAAGGGGATGGAGAGCTTCCGCGGCACCGCCTTCCACTCCGCCCACTGGGACCACTCGTTCGACCTGGCCGGCCAGCGCGTGGCGGTGATCGGAACGGGCGCGTCGGCGATCCAGTTCGTCCCCGCCATCCAGCCCCTGGTCGAGCGGCTGCACCTGTTCCAGCGCACGCCGCCCTGGGTGATCCCGCGGCACGAGCGGGAGATCGGCGAGCGGACGCACGGGCTCTTCCGCCGCGTCCCCGCCGCGCAGAAGCTGGTGCGCGGGGCGATCTACCTGCAGCGCGAGGCCACGCTCGGCCTCTTTCGCCACCCTGCCGCCATGCGCCTGGCCCAGCGCGCCGCGCTCCGCCACCTGCGCAAGAGCGTGGCGGACCCGGCGCTGCGCCGGAAGCTGACCCCCGATTTCACCATGGGGTGCAAGCGGGTGCTGATCAGCAACGACTACTATCCCGCCCTCGCGCAGCCGAACGTGGAGGTGGTGACGGACGCCGTCGCGGAGGTGCGCGAGCGCTCCATCGTGGCCGCCGACGGGACCGAGCGGCCGGTGGACGCCATCATCTTCGGCACCGGCTTCCGGCCCACCGACCCGCCGCTGGCGCCGTACGTCCGCGGCCACGGCGGCGCGACGTTGACGGAAGCCTGGGCGGGGAGCCCGAAAGCGCTGGCGGGGACCACCGTGGCCGGCTTCCCTAACCTGTTCATCCTGATGGGCCCCAACACCGGTTTGGGCCACACCTCGGTGCTGTACATGCTCGAGGCGCAGATCGACCACGTCCTGGGCGCGCTCCATCACATGCGCGCGGCCGGCCTCGCCGCCGTGGAGCCGCGGCCCGAGGCGCAGGCGGCGTACGTCGCGGAGGTGGACCGGCGGATGCGCGGCACCGTGTGGGTGAGCGGCGGGTGCCGCAGCTGGTACCTGGACCAGACCGGCCGCAACTCCACCCTCTGGCCCGACACCACCTACCGCTTCCGCCAGCGCGTGGCCCGCTTCCGGCCCGACGAGTATCGCGGCGAGCCCGCGCGCGAATCGTCGTCCGCCGCGGTGGAGGTTTGATGGAGACGAACCCGCGCGCGCCGGACCGCCCCGTCTCCCCCGCCGAGCACCTGCAGCGCATCGTGGCGCGGGCGCTGGCGAGGCTGCCGGGGCCGCTGCTGGTACGCCTGTCCGGTCGCCCCCCGGTGGTGATGGACGGGCAGACGCTGGACCCGCACGTGCAGCTGGTGCTGGCGATGCGGAAGAAGCGCGGCGTTCCCGGCCTGGTGGAGCCGAACCCGCAGGTGGGCCGCGCCCGCTTCCGCCGCGAGTGCCTGGCGATGGGCAGCCCGCGCACCGAGGTCGGCTCCGTGCGCGACTTCGACATCCCCGGCCCCGCCGGCCCCCTGCGCGTGCGCCACTACGCGCCGGATGCGGACGGGGTGCAGCCGCTCACCGTGTACCTGCACGGCGGCGGCTTCGTGATCGGCGACCTCGACACGCACGACGAGGCGTGCCGCATCCTCTGCCGCGAGGGGCGGATGCACGTGCTGGCGGTGGACTATCGCCTCGCCCCCGAGCACCCGTTCCCCGCCGCGCCAAGCGACACGCGCGCGGCGCTCCGCTGGGCGCAGGCGCACGCCGCCGCGCTGGGCGCCGACCCGGCGCGCGTGGGGATCGGCGGCGACAGCGCGGGCGGCAACCTGGCGGCGGTGATCGCGCGCGACGCGGCACGCGAGGGGGAGCCCCCGGTGGCGCAGCTGCTGATCTATCCCGCGACCGACTCGGAGACGGTGCGCCCGTCGGAAGAGAAGTTCAGCGACGGCTACTTCCTGAGCACGGCCGACCGGCAGGGGTTCTCGAAGTGCTACACGGGCGGGACGGGGTACAGCGGGCTCGACCCGCGCGTCTCGCCGCTGCGCTCCAACGACCTGGGCGGGCTGCCGCCGGCGCTGGTGGTGACCGCCGGCTTCGACATCCTGCGCGACGAGGGCGACGCGTATGCCGAGAAGCTGAAGGCGGCCGGGACGCGGACGGAGCACCTGCGCATCCCGTCGCTGGGCCACGGTTTTCTGCACATGACCACCATCACCCCCGCCGCGAAGGACGCGATGGTCCGGATCGCGCGCGACTGGCGGGCGCTGCTGGACGAGGTCTGAGCGGCGGGCCGGGATCGCTGAACAGGTGCGCCAGTGCGTGAGTGCGCGAGTGCGTTTCGAACCTGGTGAGAACCGGGGCGCGCTGGCCGTACCGCGCACTCACGCACTCACGCACTCACGCACTTTTTTGCCCTTTCGCACTCCCATGGCCGATCCCATCTCCGAAAAAGTGGTCCTGATCACCGGCCCCGCGCGGGGGATCGGCGAAGAGACGGCGCGGCAGCTCGCGGCCCGCGGCGCGCGGCTGTCGCTGGTGGGGATGGAGCCCCACCGGCTGGCCGTGCTCGCCGGCGAGCTGGGGCCGGAGCACGTATGGTTCGAGTGCAACGTGACCGACCAGGCGGCGATCGACCGCGCCGTTGCGGGCACCGTCGCCCGGCTCGGCGGCATCGACGTGGTGATCGCGAACGCGGGGATCGCCACCAACGGCACCGTGGCCGTCACCCCGGTGGACGCGCTGGTGCGGGTGCTGGAGGTGAACCTGGTCGGCGTGGTGCGCACGGTGAGCGCAACGCTGCCGCACGTGCTGGAGCGCCGCGGCTACGTCCTGCTGGTCTCGTCGGCCTCGGCGCTGGCGCCGCTGCCGGGGATGAGCACCTACGCGGCCAGCAAGATCGGCGTGGAGCACTTCGGCGCGGTGCTGCGGCTGGAGGTGACGCACCGGGGCGTGGACGTGGGCGTGGCGCACCCGGCGTGGATCGACACCGACCTGGTGCGCGACACCCGGCGCGACCTGAAGAGCTTCGAGCGCACGCTCCGCAAGCTGCCCGGGCCGTTCGGGTCGATGACCACCGTGCAGGAGTGCGCCGCCGCCTTCGTGGAGGGGATCGCCAAGCGCCGCCGCAAGATCTACGTCCCCCGCTCGCTCGCCCCGCTCGCCGCCGTCCGCCAGATCTTCTGGAGCGGCCTCAGCGACCGCGCGATGGCGAAGCAGCTCGCCCGCCGCGTCCCCGAGATGGAGGCCGAGGTGCGCGCGCTGGGCCGCTCGTTCGGCGAGCACAGCGTGGGCCCGCAGGTGGGCGCGGATACCTCACGAGCGCGGGAGTAGCGTCCCCAGCCTCCGGCGGATGTACGGCACCGGCAGCCACAGCAGCACGATGATGAACAGGAAGAACGCGGCGAATTGCAGCGGGTGCGGCCAGCCCTGTTCTCGCGATTCCTGCATCAACGGCGGCGGGGCGAGCACGAACAGCCCCATGAACGCGAGCACCGCTGCCCCCCACGCGAGGTACGCCCGCAACGCCCACGGGGCCACGCGCCACAGTCCCACCGTAGCCACGCCGGCGGTTACCGCATAAGCCGCCGCGCCCAGCGCCAGCGGCACGTTCCCATAGTTCCCGCCCGTTGCGACCGCCACCACCATCAGCCCGGTATTCGCCAACGCGCTGAAGGCCAGCTGCCCGAGCACCAGAGCGAGCAGTGTAAAGCCGGTGGGACGTCTCATCCTCTTCTCTCACTCGCAGGATTGATGGAACCGCACGTGGAGGAGATTGAACGCAGACATGGCCTCTCAGGTTTCACTGCCGCGGACCGCAACTCGATACAAATCAACCACTTTCACTCCAGGCGACTCTGCGGGAAGGCTTCGCCGCTCCTTTCAGTCATCCTGCAGTGGTAAGGCCCGGCTGGAGAATGATCTAGGGTGATAGTTGCCATCGTAAATAGCCACAATTGAGCAACTTAGACACTTCTGGAAGCTCTTGACAGGACGGCGGAGATGCGCAAAACTTGCACGTCAGACGCACCGCAGCCCGAGGGAGACCCCATGTCGCCGACTCAATCGGATCTCGAAACCCTGGAACTGTGGCCGGACGAGGATGCAGAAGAACGGGCGTTCCTGGCGCATCTTCGTGCGAACGGCGTCCGGCCGGCGACCCGGCAATGGGAACGGGCGCGGGCCATGTCGGTGAAACAGCGCCCTTGGTGGCTCGCGTTCATCTTCAGAACGCTTCGGAAACTGCGCCTGTATGACGATTAGCAGCCTCTTCTGGGATCAGGCATACACGTTCCAGCCCAAGGAGAATTAACGATGGCCACGAACCTGGACGAGGCCGAAACGGTGGACCGGTGGCCCGACGAGGCCCACTCGCCGGCAGCCCTGGAGTATCTCCGCGCGCACGGCGTTCGGCCGGCTTCCCGCAAGTGGACGCCAAGGCCGGGATTCCCTGTGAAGCAGCGTCCGATGTGGCTCGCGTTCATCTTCAGAACGTTGCGGAAGCTCCGTCTGTATGATGACTAGCGGCCTCTTCTGGGACACGAGCGCGTTGGTGAAGGCTTACGCCGACGAAGATGGGAGTCCGAACGTCAAAGGTGCGTTTCACATCCAGAACGTGTGGGGCTTCGTCACTGATTTCGTTGCTCTGGAAGTGATTTCCGCGCTCGGCAAAAAGCTGAGGTCCGGCCAGATCTCGCGAGGAACATATCGCGCTGCTCTAGAGATGTTTCGCAACGATCTTCGGAACGAGTTCGAACGTCTGGTCATCGGCGACCGAACGGTCGAACGGGCGCACAAGCTTGCGGAGACGTACCAGCGGCTCGGCACGAGCGCGCTGGACATCCTCCACCTCGCCAGCGCCACTCAGGCGGCGGCGCTCTGTCACCCGCGGCCGCTGGTGCTGCTCTGCGCCGACAGGCCGCTGATCGAGGCTGCGCGAAACGAAGGGCTCGGCGTCTACAACCCCGAAACGCATCCGCACGCCGCCCTCCGCACGGCCCTGGCTCTGCGGTCGCGAGACTGATCCGCCGCCCGCCGTACGTCCCCGCCACACATCCGCCCTTCCGTACCTCCCCGTCGCGTGCTCTCTGCGCGCCCCTGAACGCAAGCTGTTTCACCATTAGAAGTTGCGTCGTCGCTCTTCCCCGGGGGAACCCCGGGCGCTAGGTTGCTGTACCTCCTTCCGGACCTCCGACGGCCCCGCATCCCAGCGCAGTCTCCAGACCCCGCCGCCCCGGGCGGCGCGCTCCGTGCAGTCGGCCGCAGGCCATTTTGTCACGTTCGCTGACGATTCGCGGAAGCAATCGCGATCCCCCCGATATGAGCACATCGATCTTGGACGCCGGACGCCTTTCCACCCGCGTGGACGCCCTCAAGGCGCGCATCGCCGACCACGTGACGTTCACGCTCGCGCGTGACCGGAGCAGCGCCACCGACCGCGACGTCTACTTCGGCACCGCCTTCGCCGTGCGCGACCGGCTGGCCGAGAAGTGGGCCGCCACCCAGGCGCGCTATCACCGGCAAGACGCCAAGCGCGTCTACTACCTGTCGCTCGAGTTCCTGATCGGCCGCACGCTGGGGAACGCGCTGATCAACCTGGGGCTGGAGGACGCCACCGCCGAGGCGCTCGAAGAGCTGGGGCACGACTTGGAAGAGCTGGAGAGCACCGAGCCCGACGCCGGGCTGGGCAACGGCGGCCTGGGGCGCCTGGCCGCCTGCTACCTCGACTCCATGGCCACCCTGGGGATCCCCGGCTACGGCTACGGGATCCGCTACGAGCACGGCATCTTCAAGCAGGACCTGGTGGACGGGAAGCAGGTGGAGCGCCCCGACAACTGGCTGCGCGACGAGAACCCGTGGGAGATCGCGCGCCCCGACCGCACCTACCGGGTGAAGTTCTGGGGACGCGTGAACGGGCGGGTGGAGGACGGCCGCGTGCACTACGAATGGGTGGACAGCAGCGACGTGCTGGCCATGGCCTACGACGTTCCGGTGCCCGGCTACTGCAACAACACCGTCAACACGCTGCGCCTGTGGGCGGCCAAGGCGACGGAAGAGTTCGACCTGGAAGACTTCATCCGCGGCAACTACATCGCCGCGGTCGAGGCGAAGGCCAACAGCGAAACCATCAGCAAGGTGCTGTACCCCCCCGACGACACCGGGGCGGGGAAGGAGCTGCGGCTCAAGCAGCAGTACTTCTTCGTGAGCGCCACGCTGCAGGACATCATCGTCCGCTACCTGTCGGAGCGCCGCACCTTCGCCGACTTCACCGAGAAGGTGCAGGTCCAGCTCAACGACACCCACCCGGCGGTGGCCATCCCCGAGCTGATGCGGCTGCTGATGGACGACCACGGGATGGAGTGGGACCGGGCGTTCGACATCGCGCGCGACACCTTCGCCTACACCAACCACACGGTGCTCCCCGAGGCGCTGGAGACCTGGGGGCTCGACCTGTTCGGCCGGCTCCTCCCGCGGCACCTCGAGATCGTGCAGGAGATCGACCGCCGCTTCCGGGCGCGGGTGCGCGAGAAGTACCCCACCGAGCCGCACCGCGAAGAGCGGATGGCCATCCTGGCCGGCGGCAAGGTGCGGATGGCGAACCTGGCCATCGTGGGGAGCCACCACGTGAACGGCGTGGCGGCGCTGCACACCGAGATCCTCAAGAAGGACATCTTCCGCGACTTCGCCGAGATGCTCCCCGACCGCTTCACCTCGGTCACCAACGGGGTCACGCAGCGGCGGTGGGTGCTCAAGTCCAACCCCGGCCTGTCGGAGCTGATCGACGGCGCCATCGGCCGCGACTGGCACGTGGAGCTCGAGACCATCGCCGCGCTCGAGGCGCACGCCGGCGACGCGGCGTTCCGCGAGCGCTGGCGCGCGGTGAAGGCGCGCAACAAGCAGCGCCTGGCCGAGATGGTGAAGGCCGAGGCGGGCGTGAGCTTCGACCCGGCCATGCTGGTGGACGTGCACGTGAAGCGGATGCACGAGTACAAGCGCCAGCTGCTGAACGCCATGCGGGTGATCGACAGCTACCTGGAGCTGCGCGAGCAGGGCGCGCCAAGCGTGGTGCCGCGCGCGGTGCTGTTCGGCGGCAAGGCGGCGCCCACCTACTGGACGGCCAAGCTGATCATCGAGCTGATCAACGGTGTGGCGCGGCTGGTGAACGCCGACGAGACGGTGAGCAAGCTCCTGAAGGTGGCCTTCATCCCCGACTACCGGGTGTCGATCGCCGAGCGGATCTTCCCCGGCAGCGACCTGTCGGAGCAGATCTCCACCGCCGGCTACGAGGCCAGCGGCACGGGGAACATGAAGTTCGCGCTGAACGGCGCGCTCACCATCGGCACGCTCGACGGGGCCAACGTGGAGATCGCCGACTTCGTGGGCGAAGACCACATGTTCATCTTCGGCCTGACCGCCGCCCAGGTGGAGACGCGCAGGGCCGAGGGGTACAACCCGCGCGCCGAGTACGAGCGCAGCCCGCGGCTGAAGCGCGTGCTCGACTTCATCGCCAGCGGGATGCTGTCGCCCGACCAGCCGGGGACGTTCCGTCCGCTGATCGAAGGGCTGCTGCAGAACGACCCGTTCTTCGTGCTTGCCGACTTCGACGCCTACGTGGAGGCGCAGGCGCGGGTGGAGACGGCGTACCGAGACCCCGAGGCGTGGACGAAGAGCGCGATCCTGAACGTGGCGCGGTGCGGCTTCTTCAGCAGCGACCGCAGCGTGCGCGAGTACGCCGAGCGCATCTGGAAGATCCCCGTGCCCGCGCGCGACTGAGTCGGTAGACGGGACGCTCGTCCAGCGGCCGAGCCAACGCTTTGTCGCACCCGGCATCCCCCGGCGGATCTCCATCCGCCGGGGGGTGTCTCACGTCCGCACCCGGGGAACCGTTCTCCGGACGCTCCCGATTCGATCCCTGCCCGACGATGCTCCCGACGGTGAACCGCGTTCCGCCGCGCCTGTCCGTGGCGCTCCTCCTCTCGCGCCCCGCCGCCGCGGCGGCATGGCTGTGCCTTGCGCTCGCCGCCTGCGGCGACGGCGGGTCGCCTTCGGGCCCCGGCCCGTCGGGGCCGCGGATCTCGCTCGCGCGGGTCAACACCGAGTTCCTGGCGTGTACCGACCCCTGCGGCGCGCGGCTCACCTACGAGGCGCGGAATGCGGAGACGCAGGAGCCGGTGGCCGCGACGCTCACCATCGGCGGAGACGGGTGGCACCAGCCGCAGGTGCGCACCACCCTTCCGGCGGGGCAGGCCACGTTCACCTGGGAGTATCCGCGGCCGAAGATGTCCGGCACCATCTACCGGCTGAAGGTGTGCCCCGAGGTTGGCGTCTGCGACCTGGTGACCGCCACGGTGCACCTGCCGGAGTGACGATCCCCGTCCGCTGTGAGCGAAGGACATGGGGGAGGATGGCACCGGCGGCCGCGGCGACGACCACCGCGACCGCCGCGCCTCGACCGCCGGTTGAAACCGGCGGCTGGAACGTCGGGAAGTCCGCCTTCGCGGCGCCTTCGCGGACTGTTCGCCACCTTCGGCGCGCGCTGCAGCTCCCCCGCGACGAAAAATTCTCCCCCTCCCCCGCGGAGCGGGGTGAGGGGGTCGGGGGGAGGGGGCCAGCCGCGGCGTGCGCCGACGTCCGGGGCCGTGCACCTCATCCGCAGCACCCAGCACCCAGCACCCAGCACCCAGCACCCAGCACCCAGCACCCAGCACCCAGCGCCGCCCTTCCACCCTCGTCCCAGCCGCTGTATCTTCCATCGCCGCCCCGCTTTCCGGGGGCGCGCGCCCGCACCGGCGGCCATCCCACCGCGCCGCAGACCGTCCGCTCTCCCCGATCCACCTCTCTCCCCGAGACCGTACCGATGAGCGAAATCCAGTTCAGCGACAACTACAACGACATCTCCACCGACAACGGCTTCCAGTTCGAGTTCCACTGCGAGGGGTGCCACGAGGCGTGGCGCTCGCCGTTCGACCGCTACGCGGCGGGAACGGCGGAGAACATCCTGGGCGCGGCCGAGGGGCTGTTCGGCGGGATCTTCGGCACGGCGCGCAACGCGGTGAGCAACCTGCGCGGCGCGGGGTGGAGCAAGGCGCACGACGCCGCCCTGCGCGACGCCGTGGCCCAGGCGCGCGAGCACTTCAACCGCTGCGCGCGTTGCGCCAACCACTACTGCGAGAACTGCTGGAACCAGGACGAGGGTGTGTGCACCGTCTGCGTGCCGCGGCTCGACGCGGAGCTTTCGGCCATCCGCCGCGAGGCCAAGCTCAACCGCGCCCGCGAAGAGGCCTACAACCAGGCCACGGTGACCCGCGACGACCTGGCCGAGCGCGCGGTGAGCTGCCGCGACTGCGGCGCGCCCGTGGGCCGCGGCAAGTTCTGCCCCGAGTGCGGCACCCCCGTGTCGCTCACGCGCAACTGCGGCTCGTGCGAGGCCGAGATCCCCACGTCGGCCAAGTTCTGCCCGGAGTGCGGAGCGAAGTCCTGAGCCGGTACGGAGGTACGGAGGTACGGAGGTACGGAGGTACGGAGGTACGGAGGTACGGAGGTACGGAGAGATCCGTCGAAGCGGGGTGAAGCAGCCGCGGGCGAAGCGAGCCCAGGTCCCTCCCCCAGGCTGTTTTGGGGGAGGGACAGGCGCGAAGCGCCAGGGAGAGGGCCCTCGCGGCGTCAGCGCACGCGCCGGCGCCCCCGGGACAGCAGGTGAATCAGGAACAGCAGCACGACCGCGCCGATGAAGGCGGTGAAGATGGTGCCGGGCAGCCCGCCGAAGGGCGTGCCCACGCCCAGCGCGCCGAACAGCCATCCGCCCAGGAACGCGCCCACGATTCCCACGATGATGTCGCCGATGATCCCGTAGCCGATGCCGCCCATCACCACCGAGGCGAGCACGCCCGCGATCAGCCCCACCACGATCCACATCAGGATGTCCATGGCTTTCGCCTCCTCGAAGAAGGTTCGGCCGTCATGGGGCAACCCCTGTGCCCCGGACGTGCCCGGCGCACGGCGTGGACGTGCGGGCGAAACCCGGCAGGACCTCGTATCGTAACACAAGCCGTTGCGGCGTAACGCAGTACATCCAAACACCCCACCCGGAGGATCGGCACGATGGACGACCATCTCACCGCGAGCGAGCGGCGCGGCGCGGGAGGCACCGAGGGCGGCGTGGTCACCTTCTTCCTGGGCGTGGCCATGGCCGCGGCCGGCGCGTACCTGCTCACCAGCCGGGTGACCGTGGCCAGCAGCGGGTGGCAGATCTGGGGCTACAGCGGCTTCGGCCTGTCGCTGATCCCGCTGATGCTGGGGATCGGGATGCTCTTCTACGACGGGCGGTCGATGCTCGCCAAGCTGCTGATCGTGGTGGGCGTGGTGATCATCGGCGCCGGGATCATCGCCAACCTGAACGTCTACTTCCAGCACACGCCGCTCTTCGCCATGCTGATGATGCTGGTGCTGCTCTGCGGCGGGATCGGCCTGGTCATCCGCTCCATCCGGCCGATGTAGCGCGGCACGACGTCATTGCGTAGGCACAGGCGCGTTCGCCGGCACGGCGGGCGCGCCCGTGCCGCTTATCGCCCGAAAAGGGCCGCGCCCGAGTTCCGGGGCGAGTGCGTGCAACACGATTCCGCGCAACGGCTTCACCCGGTTTTGCGGCGTAAACGCGCGGGACGAATCGTCCGTTCCCGGTTCCGTCGGCCTTCGAGTTGCAGCGGATTTGCAGCTGCCCGGGAGCGCGGCCGCCGTCGCCGGGCTCCCGTGGCCGTTCACCGTGCCGGTCTCCCGTGGAGCGATCCTCCGTCTCCGAGATTCCCATGCGACGTATCTTCCCGCTCCGCGCCGCCTGCGCGCTGGCCGCCTCCCTGACGGCTGCCTGCACCGACCAGCTCACCACGCCACTGGCCGAAGAGCCGCGGGAGCCCACCGCGCCCACCGCCGCCGTGAGCTGCACGGTCAGCGTGCGCGCCGAGGCGCTGGCGTGCGCGCGGGGTGACGATGGCAGCCGCATCTCCGCGGCGCGGGCGCCGGCGCCGCCGCGCGGCTCGGGGGCGGTGCCGTATCCGTCCATCCGCATCATCGGCGGGCAGGGGGTGAACGTGCGGCTGGAGTCGAGCAACGTGACGTTCGACCCCGTCACCCGCATCGTCTCGGCCGACGTGACGGTGCAGAACCTGATCGAAGGCTCGCAGCTCGGCAGCGCCGACGGCGAGACGCTCTCGGGGATCCGCGTCTTCTTCAACTCCGGCCCCAACTCCACCGCGGGCTCGGGGAAGGTGGAGGTGCTCGACCACGACGGCGCCGACGCCTTCACCCAGGCCACGCAGCCGTTCTACACCTACGGGCAGGCGCTGCCCTACGAAGCGAAGTCGAAGGCGCGGCGCTGGGCTTTCCGGCTCGACCCGGGGGTGGAGACCTTCGCCTTCACCGTGTTCGTGGAGGCGCCGCTCTTCCGCGACGGCGAGCTGCAGCCGGTGGACGGCGTGTGGTCGTGGATCGACGCGGGCCCGGGGCACACCTGCGGGCTGGTGGGCACGCAGGCGTTCTGCTGGGGCGACGGGTACTTCGGCAAGCTGGGCGACGGCGTTCTGCGCGACCGCTTCTTCGTGGAGCCCGACCCGGTGATCGGCGGGCTGCACTTCCGCGAGGTCTCGGCGAACGACTACCACAGTTGCGGCGTGACGGTGGACAACCAGGCGTACTGCTGGGGCGACAACACCTTCGGGCAGATCGGCACCGGGCCCGAGTACGAGCGCGGCGGCTTCTACCCCAAGCGCCAGAACATGCGGCCCGCGGCGGTGGGCGGGGGGATCGCGTTCGCGCACGTGTCGCTGGGCGGCGCGTACACCTGCGGGCTTAGCGTGGAGGGAAAGGCGTACTGCTGGGGGAAGAACGACTTCGGCCAGCTCGGCAACGGCACCTTCACCAATAGCCAGGAGCCGGTGGCGGTGCTCACCGAGGTGCGTTTCGTGAAGATCCAGGCGGGCTCGGCGGCGGTGTGCGCGCTCACGCAGGGCGGCCAGGCGTGGTGCTGGGGATACAACGGCCGCGGCGAGCTGGGGGCCGACACGCCGGGCCAGACGTGCGGCACCTTCGCCGAGCCGTGCTCGCCGGTGCCGGTGCGGGTGCAGACCGACCAGGTGTTCAGCGACCTCTCCAAGAAGCTCAACTGGGCGTGCGCGCTGAACACCGCGGGGAAGGCGTACTGCTGGGGGAACGCGGCCAGCAACGTGCTGGGGAACAACGAAGACCCGACCCCGCTGTTCATCACCACCCCCGTGGCCGTGCAGACGCCGCAGCCGCAGACGTTCGCGTCGATCTACACCGGCGGCGCGGGAAGCTGCGGCGTGCGCGCCGACGGCGTGGCGTTCTGCTGGGGGCTGGGGCAGAACCTGTTCACCGACCCGGCCACCTGGCAGGCGCCGGGCGAGGTGCGCTGGCGGATGCTGGCGATGGCCGGCAACCGCGTGTGCGGGTTCGACCTGGCGCGGAAGGGGTGGTGCTGGGGCCGCGAAAGCCGCGGCGAGATCGGCGACGGCGAGCCGCAGAACGGCTTCTACCCCAGCCCCGTGCCGATCGGCCCGCTGCACCTGCTCGACCTGCCGCCGGTGGCGGGCTTCGACGTAGGGATCGGCGGCCGCGAGGTGACGGCCATCTCCAGCGGCACCGTCAACTGGTGGCGCAACACACCGTCGATCTCGCACGACGACTACGACATCGTGCACTACATCTGGAGCTGGGGCGACGGCACCACCACCGCGGGCCCGCTGTATTCGTACGCGAGCCACCAGTACGCCCGGAACGGCACCTACCAGGTCACCCTCACCGTGATCGACAACGCCGGCCAGCGCGGGATGCGCAGCATGATGGTGAGCCCGTACCACTACGAGCCGTAGCGGCACGCAGACTCGCGGCTGAACCGGCGGGGGCGGCAGGGTGCCGCCCCCGCCGTTCGCGTGCCGCCGTTGACCCGCGGACGCTCGTGGCCGAGCTTGTGCCAGCCGGTCCGAGGCGGAGATGCCGGCCGCCTCCAGCCACCATGCCGGCCCACCCAACCTCTCCCGGTACGGGAGAGGTGGACGCCCTCA
>DASWMA010000209.1:0-12888 GCA_036399995.1 Longimicrobium sp.
AGCTGCTGGCCATCACCATGATGGGGATGGCCAGGAAGAAGCTGAACTCCGTGGCCGCCAGGCGGCTCAGCCCCAGCGCCATCCCGCCCATGATGGTGCTCCCCGAGCGCGAGGTGCCGGGGATCAGCGACAGGATCTGGCAGAGCCCCACCCCCAGCGCGTGCTTCGGGCGGATGTCGTCCACGCTCTCGGTGTGCACCCGCGTGGCGTACCGCTCGATGATCAGGATCACGAACCCGCCCACCACCAGCGCCACCGCCACCACGAAGGGGTTGAACAGCTTCTCCTTCAGGAAGTCGTGGATCAGGAAGCCCAGCAGCGCCGCGGGGGTGAACGCGATGATCAGGTTGATGACCAGCCGGCGCGACTTCTCTTCGCGCACGGTGGTCAGCACCCCCAGGATCTTGGCGCGGTAGAGCCACACCACGGCCAGGATGGCGCCCAGCTGGATGAACACCTCGAAGGTCTTGTGCCCGTGCCAGCTGTCGAAGCCCAGCCAGTCGGCCGCCAGGATCAGGTGCCCCGTGGACGATACGGGGATGAACTCCGTCGCCCCCTCCACCAGCCCCATCACCGCCGCCTTCAGCAACAGAGAAACATCCACGCGATTCGTCTTCCCGGTGTAAGCCTGCCATCATGCCCCGTCGGCGGGTTGAAACCCGCCGCTGATCGAACCGAAGTCCGCCTTCGCGGACTGCACACCAGCTCCGTCCATCGGGGGGAGCTCCGGCGCATCCATGTCTGGAGACGCAAAGGAGCTGCGGTCACAGTCCGCGAAGGTGGAACTTCCCGCCGTTCCAGCCCCGGGTTTCAACCCGGGGAGGCAGTGGAGGTCGCGCCCCCCCTCACTCCCTCGCCGCCGCCTCCACCATCGGCCTCTCCCGCGCCGCGGCCAGCCCCATCCCCACCACCAGCGTGATGGTGGAGCCCAGCAGCGCGAACCACAGGGTGTCGACCACCTTCGGTATCGCGCCGAACTGCTGGGCCGCCCACAGGCCGGCCATCAGCGCGATGGCAACCGCCATGCCCGCGACCGCGTCGGCCGCCGCGGCGCGCTTCGAAAGGAGGCCCAGCATGAAGCCGCCCAGCAGGCCGCCGTAGGTGAAGCTGGCGATCTGCAGCGCGATCACCACCAGCGGCGTTCCCGGGCGCACCGACTGGAACGCCAGCGACACCACGATCAGCAGCACCCCCCAGCCCAGGGTGAAGCGCTTCCCCACGCGCAGCAGCTGCGCCTCGTCGCTGGGGCCCGCCAGCGGCACGTACACGTCGTGCACGCTCACCGCCGCCAGCGCGTTCAGCGAGCTCGACATGGCCGCCGCCAGGATCGCCGCCACCACCAGCCCCGACACCCCGGCCGGCAGCTCGCGCACCGCGAAGGTGGGGAAGATCGCCTCGGGGCTGGCCCACGACGCGCCCCGGTAGAACACCCACAGCGCCGCGCCGATCACCAGGAACAGCGCGAACTGCAGGAACACGAGGATCCCCGACCCCACCAGCGCGCGCCGCGCGTCTTTCAGCGAGGGCGAGGCCAGCAGCCGCTGCACCACCAGGTGGTCGGCCCCGTGCGAGGCCATGCTCAGGAACGCGCCGCCCACCAGCCCCGTCAGCAGCCACTTCGCGTCGGCGAAGCCGCCGCCGGTGTGCAGCACCTTCAGCTTCCCCGCCTCGCCGGCGGTGGCCACGATCCCCTCCCACCCGCCGGGGACGCGCTGCGTGAGCACCCACAGCACCGCGATCCCGCCGGCGATGTAGATGAACATCTGCGCCACGTCCACCCACACCACCGCCCGCAGCCCGCCGTAGTAGCTGTAGACCAGGGTGAACACCCCGATCGCGATGATCGACTGCCAGGTGGGCATCCCCGTGATCACCGCCAGCGGGATGGCGGTGGCGTAGATCCGCACCCCGTCGGCCAGCGTGCGCGTGACCAGGAAGATCAGGGAGGCGAAGCGGCGCGCCGTCACCCCGAAGCGCCGCTGCAGCAGCGCGTACGCGGTGAGCATCTCGCCGCGGAAGTAGCGCGGAAGCAGGAACACGGCCACCACGATGCGGCCGACCAGATACCCCGCCGCCAGCTGCAGCATCCACAGGTCGCCGCCGTACGCCGTGGCCGGCACCGAGATCACCGTAAGCGCGCTGGTTTCGGTCGCCACGATCGAGAAGCACGCCGCCCACCACGGCACCGAGCGGTCGGCCAGGAAGTAGTCCTGCGCGTCCTTCTGGCGGCGCCCCAGCAGGCTGCCCAGCGCGGCCACGGCCAGGCCGTAGCCCACCACCATCAGCCAGTCGAGGAGGGTGAATGCGGGGCTCATGCGTCCGGACCCCGGGCGGCGGGGATGGAGGGCGTGGTGCTCAAGCCGGTGCGGGGCAGGGGGCCGGGTAGGGTAGAGCGGGAACGAACGAATAGATCACCCCGGCGCAGCCGCTGCAACCGACGGCGCCGGAACACCGGGGGAGACCGGTACGAACGGGTGCGGGACCTGGAGGGATGAAGCGCGAGCCGGGGGCACCGCTGGGCGCCCCGCCTCGCCTCACGCCGGCGGGATCGCTGCCTTTACCGGAGCCGCCTGCGCCCACAGCTCGGCGAGCTGCTCCTCGGTCATCTCCTCCCAATCGGGCGGCGGGCCGTAGTAGCGGCGCTTCTCCACGCCGGACTGGAACGCGAGCCAGCCGTTGGAGGCCTGCTCGCTCAAGGAAGCCCCCATAGCACCGCTGACTTCCTCGGTAGGGTAGACGGCCCAAACTCCCCAGACCCGCCTTTGGGGGTCCGTAAACTCTCGATGTGCCATGACCCGGAGGGGGAGCAATCCCCGCGCCGCCAGCGTCGGAGAGCCGCGCCCACCGGCCGATCGACCGCCTGCGGCCCGGAACACCGCGCCGGGTTGACAGGTATCCGGAGCGAGGCTTAACCTCCATCTGCGGCCGGGAACGCTTCCCGGCACGCGCACCGATCTCGCGGGATCCACGGATGCACGCTTCTCTCCGCGCCACGTGTCGTCGTCTCTGCGCCTCTCCCCGGGAGAGCCGCAAGAGCGCGTGCGCGCGGTGAAAACCGCGTAGACGGGGCGAAGCGCCCCCCGCCGTTCTTGCCAGGCCCTCCCCGCGGGAGGGCCTTTTTGCGTTCCGTAACCCGCTTCCGTCCAACCGGAAGACCACCGAGCCCGACGAGCCGATGATCATGCACACCGCGCCGAAGCCCGCCACCTGTCGTGGATGCCGCCCGCCCCCGGGAGATGCCCGGGTGTGCGCGCCGCGTCGGCGCGCCCGCCTGAAACGCCGATCCGGCCCCGTGCCGGTCCTTCGAGCCGGCTCTCTCCCACCCGCGAGAGAGCCGGCTTTTTCCATCCCCACGAACGTGAACGGCACGCCCGCGTGCCATGGAGACCCGGATGGTGGTGCAACTGATCGTGAACCTGGGCGTGTTCGCGCTGGCGCTCGCGTACCTGGCGCGGCGCGGGCGCGCAAAGGCGCCGCTCGCCCGGACGGTGCTGGTGGCGCTGCTGCTGGGCGCGGTGCTCGGCGCCACGCTGCAGTGGGCGTACGGCCGAAGCGGGGTGTCGGCTCAGACGGTGGCGTGGGTGGGCGTGGTGGGCGGCGGGTACGTGCGGCTGCTGCAGATGATCGTGATGCCGCTGGTGCTGGTCTCCATCCTTTCCGCCGTCACCCGGCTAAGCGACGCGCGGGCGCTGGGGAAGATCAGCGCCGGCGTGCTGGGGGTGCTGATGCTCACCACCGCGCTCTCGGCGGCCATCGGCATCTTCGTGGCGCGGCTGTTCGGGCTGACGGCGGGGGGGATCGCGCAGGGCGCGCGCGAGCTGCAGCAGGGCGCCGCCATCCAGGCGAAGGCCGGCGAGGTGGCGAACCTGGACGTGCCGCAGCTCCTCCTTTCCTTCATCCCCACCAACCCGTTCGCCGACCTGGCGGGCACGCGGCCCACCTCCATCATCGGGGTGGTGATCTTCTCCACGCTGCTGGGTTTGGCGGCGCTGGGGCTGCGCCGCGGCGACCCCGAGACCGGCGCCCGCGTGATCGCCGCCATCGACGCCGTGCAGAAGCTGTTTTTGCGGCTGGTGCGGATGGTGATCCGCCTGACCCCCTACGGCGTGCTGGCGCTGATGACGAAAGTGGTCGCCACCTCCAGCCCCGCCGACATCCTGGGGCTGATCCGCTTCGTGGCGGCCAGCTACGTGGGGCTGGCGCTGATCCTGGGCGTCCACGCGGCGCTGCTGGCACTGAGCGGCGTCAGCCCGCTGCGCTACTACGCCCGTGTGTGGCCGGTGCTGACCTTGGCGTTCACGTCGCGCTCCAGCGCCGCCACCATCCCGCTGAACGTGGACGCGCAGACCGGCCGGCTGGGCGTGCCGCCCGCCATCGCCAGCTTCGCGGCCGGCTTCGGCGCCACCATCGGGCAGAACGGGTGCGCGGGACTCTATCCGGCGATGCTGGCGGTGATGATCGCGCCCGGCGTGGGCGTGAACCCGGCGGATCCGCACTTCCTGCTCACGCTCGTGGTGGTGGTCACGCTCGGCTCGTTCGGCATCGCGGGCGTGGGCGGCGGGGCGACCTTCGCGGCCATCGTGGTGCTCTCCACCATGAACCTGCCGATCGCGCTGGCGGGGGTGCTGATCTCCATCGAGCCGCTGATCGACATGGGCCGCACCGCCGTGAACGTGAACGGCGCGATGACCGCCGGGGCCGTCACCAGCCGCCTGCTGGGCCAGACTGACGCGGCAGTATGGCGGGGAGACGACGCCGTGCCGGTTCCCGAGGTGGCGCGTGAGGCGCGGCCGCCGCGCCGGCGCCCCGCGCTCGGTCTTCGGATCCGCACGAAGCCGGCGGGGTGATCTCAACGCCCGAGGGCTGCCCACGGGCTGCCTTCCGGATCTGAGGTTCCGCACGGCCGGCACGAAGCAGCGAAGATCGCCGGGCCCGACGGAGAACGGCATCGCCGTTCTCCGTCTCCCGCATTCACCGTCGTTCGCGGTGCGGCTGCGCACCGTGCTTCGTCGTTCGCGACCTGCGGGAGGGGGCTGGACACGGCATTCGTTGCAACAGTTACCCTAATTTTTTACGACGTTTACTGTTGCATGGAGGGGCGTTCGCCGTTATCATCGGGAGCCGAGCAGCGGGAAACGCGGCAGCTCTCGCGTATCCAGCACAGCTCAATTGTCGCCGCGAGGTCTCCCATTGACCTCAAAGGAGTCCGAATCCGGGCGGACTTCGTGGTTCCCCCATTCCCCGGTACGCACCCTCCCCCAAGGAGATCCACATGGCCGAAGCCACCGAGTATCCGTCCAAGACGGTCATCCCGAGCCCGTGGGACCCGAACTGCCCCGGCTGCCTCTCGGGCATCGGGCCCACGCCCGACGACCCGATCAAGGTGATCGCCGAGCCCGCGCCGGCCGAAGTGGCCTGACGCTCGCTCCGTTCCGGGTGGGCCGCGCGCCCGCCCGGAACGGCGTCACCTCCGCCGTCCCCCGCAGTCTACACACACACGACCTGATGACCGCTCTGGAGACTGGCCGCCACCCCGAGGCCGAGCGCCTGGCCCGGCTGCCGCGGCTGGGCGTGGGCGTGCTGTACAACCCGTCGCTGCGCGACTTCGTGCGCGACCACGCCGAGGCGCTCGACTACCTGGCCGTCATCCCCGACCGCGCCTGGCAGGACGAAGGCCCGGCGGCGCCGGTGCGCTACCTCGAGACCGAGAGCCAGGTGGAGATCCTGGACCGCGCGGCGGAGCGGCTCCAGATCGTGGGGCACAGCGTGGGGCTCTCCATCGGCAGCGCCGACCCGCTCGACACCGGCCACGTGGAGCAGGTGGCGCGGTGGCAGGCGCGCTACGCGATGCCCTGGCACAGCGACCACCTCTCCTTCATCCGCCTTCCCGGCGTGGACGCGCACACCGAGCTGTCGCCGGGGATGGCGCTGCCGGTGCCGTACGACCGGGAGGTGCTGGACATGCTGGTGGAGCGGGTGGATGCGGTGCAGGCGCGCATCCCCGTCCCCTTCCTGCTGGAGAACAACGTCTACTACGTGGATCTCCCCGAGCAGGAGATGACCGAGCCCGAGTTCCTGAACGCGCTGACGGCGCGCACCGGGTGCGGGCTGCTGCTGGACGTGCACAACGTGGTGGTGAACGCCACCAACCACGGCTTCAGCGCGCGCGACTTCATCTTCGCGCTGGACCTGTCGGCCGTGGTGGAGCTGCACATCGCCGGGGGAAGCGAGCTGGAGGGGCTGTACACCGACTCGCATGCCGGGCCGGTGGCCGAGCGCGTGTGGGAGCTGCTTCCCGAGGTGGTGGAAGCCTGCCCCAACCTGTGCGCCATCACCTTCGAGTTCCACGAGGGATGGTACCCGACGATGGGCGCCGAGGGCGTGCTGCGCGAGCTGCGCACCGCCCACCAGGTGTGGGACCGCCACCACCGCGCCGCCTGATGTCGCTGCTCGGCTTCCAGCTCGCCCTGGCCGACATCTCTGCGTCGGTGGAGATGTGCGCGCGGGTGGCGGCCGACCCCGGCGCGGCGCTGGCCGGCTACGAGCTGACGCCGCTCGAGCGGCGGCGGATCGAGTTTGCCGCGCGGCAGAAGGGGATGCGGGTGAACGTGGCGCTCTACCGCTACAACCGCATCATCACCCTGGTGACGGTGCTTCCGGGCACCCTGCACCTGCTGGGCGGCGAGGGGCGCGCGGTGGCCGACGAGTTCTGGGCCCAGGGCGGGCCCGACCGCAACATGCGCCGCGAGGCCCAGCGCTTCGCCGCCTTCGTGCGCCGCGCGCTGGACGTGGGGCGCCTGGCCTCGCCGTACCTGCGCGAGGTGGTGGATTTCGAGATGGCGCGGTACGAGGTGGCGATGGCTCCCCACCCGGCGGTGCTGGCGCAGGTGGCCGACGCGGCCGGGCGCTGGCCCGACGGCCCGCTGGTCCCCCATCCGCTGGTGCGCGTCGCGTCGTTCAGCCACGATCCCGACGTCCTCCTGTCGCACGTGGCCTACAAGCGCCCGCCTCCCTATCCCGACGCGGCCGAAGGCGAGTTCCACCTCCTCCTCGACGCCCGCTCGGGCCGCTTCGAGCAGCAGCCGCTGGACGCGCGCGCCGCGAAGCTGCTGTCGGACCCGGCCGATCGCGAGGACCCGGCCCGTGCCGCGGAGGTAGAGGCGCTGCTGTCGGCCGGCCTCCTGGTCCGCGCCGATCCGGCAACGGCCGGGGCGCTGCACCTCCTCGAACCCGCGGGTGCCGAGACCGGCGACTGAACCCGCTGGTCGGCCCCATCTGGGATAAGCAATCGGCGGCGCTCCGGACACGATGGTCCGAGCGCCGCCGATCTTTCTCGTGAGCAGGCAGCGGAATCGCGCGGTGCCCGCCCTCACAGCCTCGCGCAGTTTGCGAGGCTTTTCGTCGTTGTTGCTGCGGCTTCAGCCGCCGGTTTGCGGGCCCTGCCTCCTCGCTTCGATGCCTCGGCCGCACCGACGCAGCCTCGCGCAGTTTGCGAGGCTTCGTGCCGTTCCAGCCCGCGGCTTCAGCCGCCTTCCGCACGACCGCCGCCCTTCGGGCGACCGTCGTCTTCACGAAACATCCCGTTGCCGTCGATCACCCGATGGCCCCCGTGCGCAGCTCCGCCAGCTCGGCGCGGGTGCGGCGGAGCTCGTCTTCGGCGGCCTGGAGGCGGCGCTCCAGCTCGGCGTTCTGCTCGGCGCGGGCGCGCACGATCCACACGGCGCGGGCGACGGGGCCTGCGACCATGGCCAGCGCCTCCAGCTCGTCGCGGCCGTAGGCGCTGCCGTCGGGGCGGGGGCCCAGCGCCAGCCATCCCACGCGCACCGGCGTGCCGCCGCGCTCGGCCGCCAGCCGCACGCGCACGGGGAGCACGGGGTCGCTCCAGTCCTGCGTCACCGGCACGTCGCCGTCGGCTGGCTCGGCCCAGTCCGCCACTGCCGTGTCGGCCGGAACGCCGCGAGAGGCCGACAGCGCCAGCGTTCCTCCATCATCCCCCACGAACACCGCGGCCCGCTCGCAGCGCAGCGCCTTGCACACGCGCGCCAGCACCACGTCCAGCAGCCGGTCCAGGTCCTCGGTCTCGCGCAGGTCGCCGACGACGGTGGGGAAGCGCTCGCGCAGCTCCACCAGGTCTTGCATGAAGCGGCGGTCGGCCCAGCCGCGCACCCGGTCGTGCGCGGGGTTGAAGAGCGCCACCGTGAGCGCCGCCGCCAGCCCCGCGGCGGTGGCGCCGCTGTCGGCGCCCAGCATCCCGCCCAGCATCCCCTGCGCGACCTGGCTCATCCCCGCCCAGGTGGCGGCCAGCGCCACGGTGAGCAGCGCGTAGGCCGCGCTGCGCGAGAGCACCGCGTCGGCGTCCCACAGCCGGTAGCGCAGCAGCGACACGGCGAGCCCGGCGGGGATCGGCAGCAGCCCCCAGGTGGTGAGCATCTCGCCCACCACGTCTTTCCACGCGGCCCACGCGCCGCCGCCGCCGGCGGGGATCAGCGGCACCACCAGCCCGCCGGCCACGAACAGCACCACCGCCGCGGCCACGCCCACCACCACCCACTTGGTCTGCTGCCGCTGCGTGGCCGAAGCCACGCGGCGGTAGCGCTGCACCTGCGCCGCCACCCCCAGCACCATCCCGGCGCCGATCAGCCCGAAGAACACCGGCGGCCACCGCGGCGCGGCCACGAACTCGATCACCGCGGCGTAGGCGGGCACCGCCGCCATCCACGCGCGCGTCCACGCCGGCGCGATCCGCCCGTCGGGGAAGATGCAGAAGAACCAGAAGCCCAGCACCATCCCGGCCCACACGCAGGTGCGCAGCACCGGCATCAGCTCGGGCACGTCGCGCCCGCCCTGCCACGCCAGCGCGTTCCCCACCGACACGAACACCAGCGCCAGCGACACGGTCAGCGCCGCCGGGTCGCCCGGCCGGCGGGCGAACAGCAGCACCGCTACCGACACCAGCCCGATCACGTACACCAGCGCGATCGCGCCGCGCAGCGCCTCGCTCCGCTCCGCCGTCCGCGTGCCCGCGGCCGCCGGCGGCTGGCGCACCACCCTGTGCCGCGTCGTCGCGCCGTTTGGGGCGCGGACGGCGAGCGTCACCTCCGTCCGCGCGGTGCCGCGCAGCAGGGCGGCGGCCTGCCGCGGCGTGGCGCTCCGCGGCACGGCCGCGCCATCCACGGCCACCATCACGCCGCGCGACACTCCGGCGCGGGCGGCCGGGCCGCCGTCCGTCGCCTCGATGCGGAGCCCGCGGGGGCCGTGGCCGTCCAGCGCCAGCCCCACCGCGCGGAAGGCGGGCATCACCTCGTTCTGGTGGATCTTCCAGCGCCAGCCGCCGAACGACGTGAGCGCCAGCGACAGCGCGACCGCGGCGATCCAGGCGGCGCGCGCCAGGCGCAGCCGCTTTCCGGTGAGCGTGGGGATCTGGGTGAAGGTGCGGTCCATGCTGCTTCACCGCGACGGATGGGAGACGCAATCGTAAGGAAGGCGGCCGGCAGGAACAGAAGATTACATCCGCATCGCCCGGCGAACAATCGCCACGTGAGCGCCGCAGATCGAGGGTGATGCAGCCGCCGCACGTCGGCGGGAGCCGCAGACCACGCGAGCGGTGGGATCGTGGCGGCCCGATGGCTGCAACCGGGGCGACGCGTTGCGGCGAGGCACGTCCATCTTCGTGTGGGAATCGCCCGGTGAGGCGAGGTGGACGTTCGAACCTGAACCTCGAGAGCCAATGACACGATCCGTGCTGGCCGGTATCGGCTGCGTGAGCCTCGTGCTGTTCGCCACCGGCTGCCCGCCGCCGCCCGCGCAGCCGGCGACGCAGCCGGGCGGGCTGCGGCCGGCGGAGAGGGGTGCGCTGGAGCGGTACGTGGCGCAGCGGGTTGACCGGGCACGCGCGGCGTGGCGGCTGAAGAACCCGTCGCTGCTGGTCACCGGGCCCGATGCCGAGGTAGGGGCGCGGCGGCCGGACGGCACGCCGATCACAAACGCCGAGATGCGGGCGGACCTGGCCCGGCGGATGGCGGCGGTGGTGCGGCTCGACACGCTCAGCGAGGTGATCACCGGCGTACGGACGGACGGCGACAGCGTGGAGGTGACCACGCGCCAGCGCTTCGTCCGCCTGGTGCGCGTGGACGGCGCCGAGCGGGTGCGGGTGAGCGGCGTGGTGCACCGTCAGTGGTTCCGCCGCGGGCGCGGCTCGTTCGTCGCCATCAGCCCGCTCCGCGAGTCCGACCAGGAAGCCTACTGGGCCGACGAACGGCCGCGGCCATCCTCTCCGTAGCCGCGGGCGAAGCGAGCCCCGTCCCTCTCCCAGGCGGTTTTGGGGAGAGGGACGGGGCGTTCCGGACGCGACGCGAGTCGCGCCGATGCGCCAGGATGCGGGCCCGCCGTCCGCGCACGAACGCCAATCGTTCATGCGTGTACTATCTCCCGAGGGACGATTACGGCGCGGGTGCCGCAGCGTGGCGGCGCCCGCGCTCGATTTCAGCCTTACGTGATGGTGACTGACTGATATGATGCCCGTGCCGCTTTCCGTGCTGGACCTTGCCCCCGTGCCTTCCGGCAGCACGGCCGCCGACGCCTTCCGCAACATGCGCGAGCTGGCGCGGCTCACCGAGCGGCTGGGCTACGTGCGCTTCTGGCTGGCCGAGCACCACGGGATGCCCAGCATCGCCAGCTCGTCGCCCGAGATCCTGATCGAGCACGTGGCGAGCAGCACCGAGCGGATCCGCGTGGGCTCGGGCGGCATCATGCTCCCCAACCACGCGCCGCTGCGCATCGCCGAGGCGTTCCACACGCTGGCCACGCTGCACCCGGGCCGCATCGACCTGGGCATCGGCCGCGCGCCGGGGACCGACCCCGTCACCAGCAGCGCGCTGCGCCCCGCCAGCGCCGAGCTCTTCCCGCAGCAGCTGGGGGAGCTGACGGCGCTGTCGCGGCGCGAGTTTCCCGCGGGGCACGCCTTCCACAAGGTGCGCGTGGTGCCCGAGGGGGTGCCGCTGCCGCCGGTGTGGCTGCTGGGGAGCAGCGGCGCCAGCGCGCGCATGGCGGGGCAGCTGGGGATGGGCTACGCCTTCGCCAGTCACTTCTCCCCCGCGCCCGCTGGGCCGCCGCTGCGGGAGTACCGCGACGCCTTCCAGCCGAGCGACGCCTTCCCGGAGCCGCACGCCATCGTGGCCGCCTCGGTCGTCTGCGCGCCCACGCAGGAAGAGGCCGAGTACCTGGCCAGCTCGATGCAGCTGTCGTGGGTGCGGCTGCACCGCGGCGAGTTCATGCCGCTGCCCAGCCCCGAAGAGGCGCTCGCCTACCCGTATTCCGAGATGGAGCGCGCCATCGTCGCCAGCTACCGCCGCGTGCAGACCGTCGGCACTCCCGAGCAGGTGCGCGAGCGCCTCGACACGCTCGCCGCCGAGAGCGGCGCCGACGAGGTGATGGTCACGACCGTGGTGTACAGCCACGAGGCGCGGATGCGGTCGTACGAGCTGTTGGCGGGGAGCTGATGACCACGCGGGTTGCCGCGGTAGATGGCAAGGATGTATTGGTTGGGATGCAACGGACCCGGAGCTTCCTGTGGCCCGCCCAGGACCCCGGCTGGTCGGCCAGACGGCCAGTGCGCTGATGTCGTTCGTCGAGCAGCTCCAGGACTTCTACCGCCTCCGCTGAGTCTCTCACAGCGCTCCGAGCGACCATGGGGGACGAAAGCGGCCGTTGAAGCCTCGCGCAGTTTGCGAGGCTTTTCGTCGTTGTTGCTGCGGCTTCAGCCGCCGGTGGACGATGCCTGACCTTCCGTTCAGGTTCGAGGGCGACAGCTCGCCCGAACGGGCATGATCGGAACGGCTGGCCGAAGCTCCGCCGTCCGTCCACCTCGATCGCCGTGGACCGATACGGAAACAACACAGCCCCGGCGCACGATGCGCCGGGGCTGTCCTGCCTCCGTGTGGAGCGAGATGCCGACGCGCTCCGGCGCTGGCATCCGCGTCCGCTCAGGGGACCGTGGCGCACCCCTGGGGGCGGCACGAACCGTAGTTGCGACAGGTTGCATCGATACACGTGCCGTCGATGCTGGCGAGGTATTCGGCGCCGTCGACGGTGCCGCGCTCGTGCAGCGGTGCCTGGGCCTCGAACGACTCCACCTTCAGCCGATCCAGATCCAACTTCAGCTTCCCCGTCATGGCATCCTCCGTTCGCGGAGTGTGGATCGCCAGTTGCGCGGTCGCGCCGCCGGCACGAACGGCCGAGCGCGCTTCCACGCCGGCCGCCTCAATTTCGCCTGACTCGTCTAAACAGCGCCTGTGAGCACAATCCGTGGAGAAACGAACGTTGCCAGGGCAAGAAAAGAGCTTTTTGCTCTCGGTTCGTCTCACTTGTGTTGTGAACGCGGCACCGGTGGACCCGGGGCTGCGCAAATCTGTCCGCTGCGGGGCTCCAGTTGGGCGGCTCCATGCGGATCTCGACGCCGGCTCAGCCAGCCGTGCATCGACATCTTGTAACGCACCACAGCGGCTAGATCTGACAAACGATGTTTGCCGACGATATTGTGAATGGACCGATTCCGACAGAAGAATGGCGGGCGTGGTTGTTCATGCATCCAGAAACCTCCGACAACGCACTGATTCGGTCTTCATAGTAGATGCCGTCCCCCGCGGCCCGTGGAGAACGCCGCGCCGATGCCCTCGGCAGAGAGCGCCCATTCAGCACGGGAGCAGACCGATGAAGAAGCTGGTCCTGGAAGTGGACGATCTGCGGGTGGAGAGCTTCGAGACACACGCCGGGATGGAGGAGCGCGGGACGGTCCACGGGGGTCAGGGGCACGGCGATTCGTGCTTCAGGGCCATCAAATACCAGATCCTGAGAAGGAGTGGTTTCACACGGAGTCAGCGGAGTCAACGG
>DASWMA010000210.1:0-7109 GCA_036399995.1 Longimicrobium sp.
CCGGGGCGCCGCTTCTCGGCGTTCGGCCAGGCATCATCCCGGGACGAGCGCCGAAATGGATCTCGTAACCACTTCTGGTTGATGACCGTGCATTCCAGGCCCGAGCCATCCCCCGTCATCCTGAGTCTGAGGGCCGACCACACCGAAATCGCGACATGAGCGAGGGGTCGCAGGCCGAAGGATCTATAGCCGGCCCGCGCGAAATAGCCTGCGGTAGCGCGTCCGACGTTATAGATCCTTCGCGCTGCGGCCATCGTTGCGACCTCGACCCGGGTGTGGTCGCGCTCAGGATGACGACCGGTTGGCAGCGCTCGAATGCACAGCCGATCACGGGAGATGGTATCACGCCACCCCCGGGGGGTTGGCCGCTGCAGGACCAACCTTCCCGTCGCTGTCACCGTGGTGCCGGCGCTCCCGGCCCCGTCCCGGCGGGAGAGGGTTGGACGACGGATCGCACGGGACCGACCACCAGGAACGCCACGGCGTTCGAGACGCCGCCGCCCGGGCCGGGGTTCGCCACCGTAATGGTGTAGCTCCCGGCGGCCTGCAGGTCGGCCGCGGTCAGGGTGATCTCCAATTGCGTGGGGCTGGCCACCTGGGTGGGCCGGGCGGAGCCGTTGAAGCGCGCCTCGGCGTTGGTGGCGAACCCCGCGCCGATCACGTGCAGCCGCATCCCGGGCGTTCCCGCCACCGCCTGCCCCTGGTCCACCCCGGTGACCACGGGCACGGGCGCGCGCACCTCCAGCGTGGCGCCGGCGGTTCCGCCGCCCGGGGCGGGGTTCACCACGCGCACCTCCAGCGTCCCCCCGGCCGCCACGTCCACCGGCATGAGCGTCACCTCCAGCTCGCCCGGCGAGAGGAACGCCGCCGACCGGCCGGATGGGCCCACGAACACCTGCGAAGCCACCGTGAACCCGCTCCCCGTGACCGTGACCTTCGGCGGGCTCAGCGTGGCCGTGAGGACGGTGGGGGAGAGCGCGGTGATGGACGGGGCCGGGTTGACCAGCGGGAGCACCACCTCCGGCGAAAAGCCGCCGCCGGGCTCGGTGTTGAGCACCCTGATCACCGCCTGGCCGCCGAGGCGCGCGTCGTTCGGCGTGACGGGCACGCGCAGTTCGGTGGGAGACACGTAGACCGCCGGCCTCAGCGCACCGCTCACCATCACCTCCGACTCGCGCACGAAGCCGGTTCCGGTCAGCGTCACCACGGTGCCGGGGGTGCCGGCGACCAGGGTGGAGGGCGCGAGCGAGGTGATCAGCGGAGCGGGGTTGGCCACCGTGAGCTCCACCACCCCCGAAACGCCGCCGCCGGGCGCGGGGGTGGCCACGGTGGCCTGCACCCGGCCGTGGTCCGCCAGGTCGGCGGCGGCCATGCGCGCGCGCAGCTCGGTGGCGCTCACGAGCTCGGTGGGCCGGTCGGCGCCGTTCAGCCGCACCGTCGACTGCTGAACGAAGCCCGAGCCCCGCACGGTGAGCACCGCCTCGGCCCCGCCGCGCGGCAGCACGGCGGGCGTGACGGTGGACAGCACGGGCGCGGGGTTCGGAACCGCCCCGGACGGGCCCCCGTCACCGCCGCATCCCGCGGCAAGCGTGGCCGCAAGCGCCGGCGCCAGCAGCGCGAACCGGCGCGGAAGCCGCCAGGTCGCGCGCGGGGCATGGACGGGAGGCGCGTGGCCGGACCGCGCGGACGGGGATCGGGGCGGTGTCATGGGAAAGGCGGGAGGACGTGGAGCGCTGGACGGCGCGGGGCGGGCGATAAAGGAACGCAAGGATCTCCGGACCGTCGCACGGACCGATCCCCACCGTAGCGGGATGCGCAATGATCGGTCGCCTGGCGCCGGTTGGCAACACGTTCGTTCGGTGCACCAGGCGGAAGCGGGCGGCAGAATGATCCGCCGCCCGCTCCGCTTCACTTCACCCGCAGGGGATCTACCGCTGCAGGGCCACCATCCCGTCGGCCGTCACCGTCGGCGAGGGCTTCGCCGGGGCGGCCGCCACCGTCGCGGCCGTCGCGGTGCCGGGCACCGGGGCCACGTCCACCGTCACCACCGGCGCGTCGCGCTCGGGGAGCGCGAACTCGGTGCGGGGGATGCGCAGGGCCGTGGCCGGGGCCCGCGTCACGCCGGCCAGGCGGGCCAGCACCGGGGCCGTGCCGGCGCCCACGGCGGCCAGCTCCGTCCGCACGCGCTCGGCGTAGCCGGTGCGGGCGCGGGCATACACGTCGGGGTGCAGCGTCACCGAGTCGCCGCTCACCTCGGTCAGGCGGTAGATCACCCGGGCCCGCACCCGGCCGCTCAGGGCCACCTCGCGGGTGGCGCTGGGGGTGCGGATCAGGCGCTGCAGGGTCGCGTCGCTCACGCCGGCGCCGCCCTCGGCCGCCATCACCAGCTGGGCCAGCTCCATCACGTCCTCGTTCTTCATCCGGATGCAGCCGTGGCTGGCCGGGTTCCCCAGGCGCCGCTCGTTGCCGCGCGGCGTGCCGTGCACGTAGATGTCGCTGAACAGGTGCAGCTTCACGCGCCCCATCGGGTTCCCCCACCCCGGCCCGGCCGGCTTCTCGTCACGCGCCCAGGCGGCGTCGGGCGGCGGCGTCCAGGTGGGGTTCCACACCAGGCGGCGGATGGCGCCGTCGTGTGTGGGGGTGGCGTGGCGGGCGGTGCCCACGCTCACCGGGTAGCTCTTGATGCGCTCGCCGTTCCGGAACACGTCCAGCCGGCCCGAGGGGATGTTGACCACCAGCTCCATCGCCGTCTGCGCGGCGGCACTCTCTACACCAGCAATCGCGAGAACGAACGCGGGGACGACCCGCTTGATCGAGAACATTTCCGTTTTCAGGGACGAACGTTGCGGACCTCGTTTCCGACGACCCCGGTCCTGCCGGGGCGTTGTGTCCGCTGGTGCCGGGTTCGACTTCGCCCCGGTACTTGGGAGAGATGATACGAGGGCCGTTTCAGGCAGTTTCATAAATCGGCAACACATTACACATCAACGGTTTACGTCAATCTGCCAAAACGCACAGTAGATGGAATAGGGGTAAGTGGGACAGAAATGCCGCACCTCCACGACGCTTTCGTCACCGGATTCGGTCGTGGAGGTGTGCTCGGAAGGGGACGGTGGTGGGGAGAGGGCTCTGGATTCGGTGCGAGAGGACCGGCTGTGGCGCATGCCGCGGCGGCCCCCCTCCCCCGGCCCCTCCCCCCGCTCCGCGGGGGGAGGGGAGATTATCCGGATGCCCTGGTGCGGTCGGTAACACCCGCGGCGCCGGCCAGCCCTGAAGGCATTGGTGATTCCCTGCCGGCCTCGCACGTTACAGGTGCGAGATTCGCACGCGGGTGGCGGCAGTGGGAACCCGATCAGGCGATTCGCCCGTCGTGGCGCGGGCCGGATTCAGGGCGACTCGGTCATCCAGGAGGCAAAATGGATCACGCCGGCAAAGGCACTCGCGTGTTCGGGCGGAATGGATCGGCGCCTGCCGCGGCGGGCGACAGACGGAACCCTGCCCGGCGCTGCCGCGGATGTGCGCTGCTCGTGCTCCTGGCCGCCGCCGGCTGCGGCACCCCGCGTCACCCAGGCAACCCCGCACCCCCCGCATCCGGGCGCGTCTCCTCGGTGGCGACCGCGTCTCCACCCGCCACACCGGCGCCGGCCGACACCAGCCGGGCGACGCTGCTCACCAGCGGTGGGGACCTGACGCGCGAAACGGTCGGCTCCTTCGTGATCGTGCAGGAGAGGCTGCCCCGGGAACGGTGGCAGATGCACATGGCGACTCAGTGGCTCCACCTGTCGTTCGACATGCCCGACCAGCGCGTGAACGTGTCCATCACCGACAACGGCGCCAGGCTCATGGCCAGGGTTCGGTCTTCGGAGTGCTCGGCGCTCGTGCACCCCCTTCAGTATCCGGCGGGCGAAGACGAGAACGTGCTCTTCGCCGACCTGACCAGCACTCTCCAGCGCCTGGTGGAGCGCTGCAGGAGCCTTGACGAGGGCGCGGGCGGGTACCAGGGCCACCTCCAGCGTGCCCGGGCCGATTTTCCGGCGGCGATCCGGGTGATGAAGGCCAGGGCCGTGGAGATGTTCGGCAGGAGGCTCGAGCGCTGCACCCTGCAGGACTTCGAGGCAGCGTTCGGCTCGCACCATCACCCCTGCAGGAGCTGATCGGCCCCGGGCGTGTCGGGGCGAAGGCCCCGGGTGGAGAATCCGTCCCTCCACCCGGGGACGGCGGACGATCCGCTACGCCGCCTGCGCGGGCGTGGTCTCCACGCGGTCCGTCGCCGGGTCGGGGCGCTCGCCCAGGAACTCCACCCACTGCTTGCGGATGGCGGGGTAGTGCTTGGCGGCCTCCACCAGCTCCAGGAAGCAGTCGATGGTGCCCTCGAAGCGCTCGCGCAGGGTGTCGCTGGCGATGCGGCCGTCGTCGCCGAACGCCTGGTGCGTCTGGGCCAGCGAGAACATGTCGGGGTACACGCGGGCGCCCAGGTGCTCCAGCGGGATGCGCAGCGACCACAGCCCGCGGTTGCCGCCCACCATGCTGGGCGACGCCGACATCAGCAGCGCCTGGCGCCCGTTGAACGGCTGCGGGCGGAAGCGCGACGCCCAGTCGATGGAGTTCTTCAGGTACCCGGGGACCGACGCGTTGTATTCGGGGCTGGCGATGATGAACGCGTCGGCCGCCAGCAGCCGCTCGCGCAGCCGCTGGGCGCCCAGCGGCATCTCGCCCTTCTGCTCGGCGTCGGTGTCGTAGCTGGGGCAGTCGAACTCGGTCATGCTCGCCACGGCGGCCTCGCCGCCCTTGTCCCTTACCACCTGCGCCGCCAGCTCGGCCAGCCGCTGGTTCAGCGATCCCTCGCGCAGCGACGCGCCGAACACCAGCACGCGCACCGGGCACCGTTCTTCGTTCTGCATCTCCGTGGATCCTTCTCGCCGATCAGGGTCGCTGAAAGCGGAAGCGGGCGGTGCAACTCCCACACCGGGGCCCTCTCCCTGGCGCTTCGCGCCTGTCCCTCCCCCAAACAGCCTGGGGGAGGGACGGGGGCTCGCTTCGCTCGCGGCTATTTCGGGCGTGAGACGTCGTCGGGGTTCGTCCGGGAAGCCTGGGGGATGAAAGGAGCCGGCGATCTCCGTTGTTGAAGCCTCGCGCAGTTTGCAAGGCTTTTCGTCGTTGTTGCTGCGGCTTCAGCCGCCGGTAGACGAGGCAGCGGCAAGCCTTTACCGGATCTGGTATGATTGGGGCTCGATGAAGATTTCGTTGCAAGTCGCCCTCGCACATCAGGACTGCTACCGCCTCTCGTGATGCGTGGTTAGATTCCGAGCGCCGGCACCGTCATCGCCGGCGATCCCCGGAAATCCACCCGCAGGAGCATTCCCCATGCGCAACCGCGTACTGGCCGCCGTCGCCCTGATCGCCACCACCGCGCTGGCCGCCTGCGACGCGGGTGGCGCCACCGGCCCGCGCGGCGGCGACGCCCAGCTCACCGCCGGGCAGGCCGCGTGGCTCAACCGCGCGATGCTGAACACCGGGATGAGCCTGGCCAGCGGCGAGGTGCCGGGCGGCGTTCGCGGCACGCGCCGCACCACGGCGCCGGGAAGCGGCAGCTTCTCGTTCACCTTCAACACCACGCACCCGTGCTCGCCGTCGGGGAACGTGGCGCTGGCGGGCACGGTGGGCGGCACCGCCGACGCGGTGGCGCGCACCGGCACCGTGCAGGCCAACGTGGGCGTGAAGCACCAGGGCTGCACCATCAAGACCGACGACGGCGCCACCTTCACCGTGAACGGCGACCCCGACCTCGACGTGACGCTGAACGCCGCCTCGGGCCCCAACGGGCTGACCGCCTTCACGCTCACCGAGACCGGCGCCTTCACCTGGAGCCGCGCCGGCGCCTCGGGCCGCTGCGAGGTGAACGTGAGCGCCACGCTGGTGGCCGGCACGCAGAACGTGAAGCTCTCGGGCAGCTTCTGCGGCTTCCCGGTGGACGGCACCGTCACCGCGGGGAGCTGAGCCGTCGGCGGGCACACGCGATGGAGCCCCCGCCCGGCAGCGCGCCGGGCGGGGGCTTTTCACACCGGGCGAGGCAGGGCGGCGCGGCCGATGGCGCCCACGTGTGGCAAAGCGGCGTGCTCGGACGTTCTCTGCCAGTCATCAATCCGCCACTCTGTCCAACCGAGGTCGAACCAATGCGTCTCCGGTCGTACACCGCGTTCGTAGGCCTGCTTCTGCTCGCGAGCTGCAACGTGCTTCCCACCGCGTGTACCCTGATGGGCTGCACCAGCGGGGTGAACGTGACGTTCAACCGCCAGCCCGGACCCTACCGGGTCGAGGCCCTGGTGGAGGGAAGCCCTCCCGTCGTCTTCGAGTGTGCCCCCGCGAGCGCGTGCACCAGCGTGAGCTCGGCGTTCCTCCCGGTGGTGGCCGACGAGATGACCATCCGTGTGACCACGCCGTCCGGCACGGTCACGCAGCAGGTCCGCCCGGAGTACGAGCCGATGTATCCCAACGGCCGGAGCTGCGGCGCCGTCTGCGAGCAGGCCAGCGTCACCATCCAGCTCCCTGCCTGATCCCACGTTGCAGAGGCTCGTTCATAGTCGTGGCACGTCGAGAGTTTCACACGGAGTCAGCGGAGTTAGCGGAGTCATCAGAAAGAACAAAGCAGTTTCTGTTGACTCCGTTGACTCCGCTGACTCCGTGTGAAACGTCTTCTGGTTCAATCGCCTTGCCCGGCCCTGCCCCGCTCGAGCAGATTGCCCGCATCACCCCGCGCAACCCGTCCAATCACCTCCCCGCCCCGGAGGCGCCCGATGATCCGCATCACCCGTCTGGCCGTTCCCGCCGCCGCGCTGCTGCTGGCCGCGTGCGGCGGCGCCGACGAGCAGCCCCCTGCCGCGCAGGCCGATTCCGTCGACGCGGCCGCGGCCGCACGGGCCATCCCCGGCGCGCTGGGCGGCGCCCCCGACCGCGCCCAGGCGGGCGTGGACAGCTCCAACGCCGCCATGGACCGCCGCATGAGCGAGGTGGAGGCGCTCAGCAACCAGGCATCCGGCACCAGCACCACCACCACGCCCTGATCTGCGTCTGACGGAGCTGCGAACCAGGAGCGGCGCCCCCCTGATGGT
>DASWMA010000211.1:0-16648 GCA_036399995.1 Longimicrobium sp.
TCCGAAGACACCACGTACAGCACGTTCACGCTCCGCCGCGCGGGCGGCCCGGCAAGCATCGGGACGCCGATCTCCAATACGCAGGCGTACGTGCTGGACGCCGGGCTGCGGCCGCTGCCGGTAGGAGTGCCGGGCGAGCTGTACCTGGGGGGGAAGGGGGTGACGCGCGGCTACCTGGGGCGGCCGGGGCTCACCGCGGAGCGGTACGTCCCGGATCCCTTCGGCGCCGGGCCGGGCGCGCGGATGTACCGCACCGGCGACCGCATCCGGTGGAAGGCGGACGGGACGCTGGAATACCTGGGGCGGCTCGACCAGCAGGTGAAGGTGCGCGGCTTCCGCATCGAGCCGGGCGAGATCGAGGCGGTGCTGCGCCGGCACGAGGGCGTGGCCGACTGCGTGGTCGTGGCCCGCGAGGACGCGCCCGGGGAGAAGCGGCTGGCGGCGTACGTGGTGGGCGACGTCGAGACGGACGCGCTGCGCGCGCACGTGCGGCGGAGCCTGCCGGAGTACATGGTCCCGTCCGCGTTCGTCCTCCTGGACGCGCTTCCGCTGACGCCCAACGGGAAGGTGGACCGCAAGGCATTGCCGGCGCCGGAGCTCGCGTCGGCGGAGGGCCGGTACGTGGCGCCGCGCACCCTGGTGGAGGAGGTGCTGGCGGAGATCTGGGCGGAGGTGCTGCGCGTGGAGCGGGTGGGGGTGGAGGAGAGCTTCTTCGAGCTGGGCGGGCACTCGCTGCTGGCTACGCGGGTGGTGTCGCGGGTCCGCGAGCTGTTCGGGGTGGAACTGCCGCTGCGGGCGCTCTTCGACGGCCCCACTGTGGCGGAGCTGGCGGTGCGCGTGGAGGAGATGCGGCGCGCGGGGCTGCCGGTGCTGCCGCCGGTCGTACGGGTCGATCGTGATCGTCCCCTCCCGCTCTCGTTCGCCCAGGAGCGGCTCTGGTTCCTGGACCGGCTGGAGCCGGGGAGCGCCACCTACAACATCCCCGCCGCGCTGCGTCTGGCGGGCGCGCTGGACGAGCGGGCGCTGGAGCGCGCGCTTGGCGAGATCGTGCGGCGTCACGAGGCGCTGCGCACCACCTTCGGAGAGGCGGACGGCTCGCCGGTGCAGGTGATCGCGCCCTTCGGCGGGTTTGTGCTTTCGGTGGAGGAGCTGTCGGGGCTGGGCGAGGCGGACCGCGAGGCGGCGGTCAGGCGCCGGGCCGGGGAGGAGGCGCGGCGAGCGTTCGACCTCTCGGCGGGCCCGCTCTTCCGTGCGGCGCTGCTGCGGCTGGGCGAGGAAGACCACGTGCTGCTCCTCTCGATGCACCACAGCGTCAGCGACGGGTGGAGCATGGGGGTGCTCTTCCGGGAGCTGTCGGCGCTGTACGCGGCGTACCGCCAGGGCGGGGAGTCTCCCCTGGCCGAGCTGGCGGTGCAGTACGCCGACTACGCGGTGTGGCAGCGCCAGCAGCTGGCGGGCGAGGCCCTGGACCGGCAGCTCTCGTACTGGCGGGAGCGTCTGGCCGGTGCGCCGGAGATGCTGGAGCTGCCCACCGACCGTCCCCGCCCGCCGGTGCGGACGTACCGGGGCGCGATGGTCCCGGTGGACTTCTCCTCCGAGCTGCTGGAGCGGCTGCAGGCGCTGGGCCGCAGCGAGGGCGCCACGCTGTACATGGTGATGCTGGGCGCCTTCCAGCTGCTGCTGTCGAAGTACAGCGGGAGCGAGGACGTCGTCGTGGGCAGCCCCATCGCCGGGCGCACGCGGCGCGAGGTGGAGGAGCTGATCGGCTTCTTCGCCAACACGCTGGTGCTGCGCACCGACCTCTCGGCCGACCCCACCTTCCGCGAGCTGCTGGGGCGCGTGCGCGAGGGGACGCTGGGCGCGTACGAGCACCAGGAGGTGCCGTTCGAGCGGCTGGTGGCCGAGCTGCAGCCGGAGCGGTCGCTGAGCCACTCGCCGCTCTTCCAGGTGCTGTTCACGCTTCAGAATGCCGAGCGCCGGGGAGACGCTCTCGCGGGGCTGAACGTGAGCGGAGTCGGTGCGGAGCTCGAGAGCGCCAAGTTCGATCTCTCCCTGACGCTCGCGGCGACCGCCCAGGGCCTGCGTGGCGCGCTGAGCTACAGCACCGACCTCTTCGAGCGCGGCACGGCCCTGCGGATGCCCGGTCACCTGGCACGGGTGCTGGTGCAGGTCGCCGCCGACGTGGACGTGCGGCTTTCGCGGCTGGAGCTGCTCGGCGAGGCGGAGCGCGCGCTCGTGCTGGAGGAGTGGAACCGGACGGACGCCGCATACCCGCGCCGCTGCATCCACGAGCTGGTGGAGGCGCAGGCGGCACGGAGGCCCGACGCGGTGGCGGTGGTGGACGAGGGGGAGATGCTGACGTACGGCGAGCTGGACCGCCGCGCCAATCGCCTGGCGCACCGGCTGATCGCGCTGGGGGTGCGCGCGGAGGACCGGGTGGCGCTCTTCCTGGAGGCGGGGATCCATGGGATCACCGGCCTCCTCGGCATCCAGAAGGCCGGCGCCGCCTACGTCCCGCTCGACGTGGCGGCCCCCGACGAGCGCACCGCCTTCATCGTGCACGAGTCGGGGGCGCGGGTCGTGGTCACGAAGGCGGAGCACGCGGCGCGACCCTGGGCCATGGGGCGCGGCGTGGTGGAGATGGACGAGGCCGCGGGCTTCGCCGGCTTTCCCCACGCGCCGCCGGCGCCGCGCGTGGGGCCGGAGAACCTGGCGTACGTGCTGTACACCTCCGGCTCCACGGGGCGGCCCAAGGGGGTGCTGGTGGAGCACGGGAGCGTGTGCAACGTGGCCGCCGCCTTCGCGCGCGTCTACCGGATGGAGCCGGAGCACCGGCAGCTTCTCCTGGCCCCGCTGCACTTCGACTCGTCGGTGGCGGAGATGTTCGCCACGCTGGTCTCGGGGGCGGCGCTCCACGTCCCCCGCCGCGACGCCCTCCTCCCCGGCGACGAGCAGGTGGAGCAGCTCCGGAGCGAGCGGATCACCCACGCCAAGTTCACTCCGTCGGCGCTGGCGGCGCTTCCCTATGCCGATCTCCCGGACCTGGAGGTGGTGGCGGCCGGCGGCGAGGCGTGCACGGCCGAGCTGGTGGCGCGGTGGCGGCCGGGGCGGCGCTTCGTCCATACCTACGGCCCCACCGAGGCCACCGTCCGCTCCGCCTGCCACGAGTGCGGCGACGAGCCCGGCCGGCCGCCGCTGGGGCGCCCGATCGCCAACGAGCGGCTGTACGTGCTGGACCGGGCGCTCCGCCCGCTCCCCGCGGGCGTGGCCGGCGAGCTGGTGGTGGGCGGCGTTCCCGTCACGCGCGGCTACCTGGGGCGCGCGGCGCTCACGGCGGAAAAGTTCGTCCCCGACCCGTTCTGCGGCGTCGCCGGCGCGCGGATGTACCGCACCGGCGACCGCGGGCGGTGGCGCGCCGACGGGCTGGCGGAGTTCATCGGCCGGCTCGACGACCAGGTGAAGATCCGGGGCTTCCGCATCGAGCCGCGCGAGATCGCGGTGCGGCTGGCCGAGCATCCGGAGGTGCGCGAGGCCATCGTCGTGGTGCGGGAGGACCGGCCGGGCGATCGGCGGCTGGTGGCGTACATGGTGGGCGGCGCGGAGGCGGACACGCTGCGAGCCCACCTGCGCCAGAGTCTGCCGGAGTACATGGTGCCGGCGGCTTTCGTCGCGCTGGAGCGGCTTCCGCTGACGTCCAACGGCAAGCTGGACCGGAAGGCGCTGCCGGCGCCGGAAGGGGATGCGTACGCGCAGCGGAGCTACGAGGCACCGCTGGGGGAGACCGAGGCGGCGCTGGCGGAGATCTGGGGAGAGGTGCTGGGGCTGGAGCGGGTGGGGCGCCGGGACCACTTCTTCGAGCTGGGCGGGCACTCGCTGCTGGCGATCAAGCTGATCGAGCGGATGCGGCGGGTGGGGCTATACATGGACGTGCGGGCCCTGTTCACCACGCCGGTGCTGGCCGAGCTGGCCCTGGCCGTGGGCCGGGAGTCTTCGGAGATGGAGGTCCCCGCGAACGGGATCCCGGAGGGGTGCGAACACCTCACGCCGGAGATACTGCCGCTGGTGGAGCTGAGCCAGGCGGAGATCGACCGGATCGTGGCGGGGGTGCCGGGCGGAGCCGCGAACGTGCAGGACATCTACCCGCTGGCCCCGCTGCAGGAGGGGATCCTCTTCCACCACCTGCTGTCGCAGGAGGGGGACGCGTACCTGACGCCGAGCGTGACCGAGTTCGACACCCGCGCGGGGCTGGAGCAGTACCTGGCGGCCCTGCAGGCGGTGATCGACCGCCACGACCTCCTGCGCACGGCAGTGGCCTGGGAGGGGCTGCGCGAGCCGGTGCAGGTCGTCTGGCGGCACGCGCCGCTGCCGGTGGAGGAGGTGCAGCTGGACGCGGAGGCAGAGGATGCGGCCGGGCAGCTGTGGCGGCGCCATGACCCCCGGCACTACCGGATGGAGCTGGGGCGGGCGCCGCTGCGGCGGGCGTTCATCGCCGAGGACCGCGCACGAGGCCGGTGGCTGCTGCTGCTGCTCGCGCACCACCTGACCAGCGACCACGAGTCGGCGGCGGTGCAGCGGGAGGAGGTCTCGGCGTACCTGCGGGGCCAGGAGTCGGAGCTGCCGGCGCCGCTGCCGTTCCGCGGCTACGTGGCGCAGGCGCGCCTGGGGGTGAGCCGCGAGGAGCACGAGCGGTTCTTCCGCCGGATGCTGGGCGACGTGGAGGAGCCGACGGCGCCGTACGGGCTGCTCGACGTGTGGGGGGAGGGCCATGGGATCGGGGAGGCGCGGCTCGCCGTGGCGGGCGACCTCGCCGCGCGGCTGCGCCGCCGGGCGCGCGCGCTGGGGGTGAGCGCGGCGAGCCTGTGCCACCTGGCATGGGCGCAGGTGCTGGCGCGGCTCAGCGGCCGGCAGGACGTGGTCTTCGGGACGCTGCTCTTCGGCCGCATGCAGGGCGGCGAGGGGGCCGACCGGGTGATGGGGCCGTTCCTCAACACGCTGCCGGTGCGGATCGGGGTGGGAGAGGAGGGGGTCGAGGCGGCGGTGCGGCGCACGCACGCGCTGCTGGCCGACCTGCTGCGGCACGAGCACGCCTCGCTGGCGCTGGCGCAGCGCTGCAGCGGCGTGGCGGCACCCGCGCCGCTGTTCACCTCGCTGCTGAACTATCGCTACGGCGGGACGAAGCCTTCACGGCAGGCGGGGCAGCCGACGAAGGGCGTGCGGGGCATTCGCACACAGGAGCGGACGAACTACCCCGTGGCGCTCGCGGTGAACGACCTGGGGGAGGAGTTCTCGCTGGTGGCTCAGGTGGCGGCCCCGGCCCAGGCGGAGCGGGTGTGCCGGATGATGCACACGGCGCTCGCCGGCCTGGTCGAGGCGCTGGAGGTTGCTCCCGGACGGGCGACCCAGAGCATCGACGTGCTCCCGGAGGCGGAGCGCCGCGAGGTGGTGGAGGAGTGGAACCGCACGGAGGCGGAGGTTCCGCGGGACGCGTGCGTGCACGAGCTGTTCGAGGCGCAGGTGGAGCGCACGCCGGGCGCGGTGGCGCTGGTCTGCGAGAACGAGGAGGTGACGTACGCGGAGCTGAACGCGCGGGCGAACCGGCTGGCGCACCACCTCCGCTCGCTCGGCGTGGGTGCGGACGCGCGGGTGGGGATCTGCGTGGAGCGCGGCACCGGGATGGTGGTCGCCGTGCTGGCGACCCTCAAGGCCGGCGGGGCGTACGTGCCGCTGGACCCGGAGTATCCCGAAGAGCGGCTGGGCTACATGCTCCGCGACAGCGCGCCCGTGGTGCTGCTGACGCAGCGCTCGCTCTCGGCACGGTTCGACGGATCGGGCGTCCCGGTCGAGGTGCTCGATGGAGATGCTGCCGCCTGGAGCGGCCAGCCCGATTCCAATCCCGCGCGCGGGGCGCTGACCCCGGAGAACCTGGCGTACGTCATCTATACCTCCGGCTCCACGGGGCAGCCGAAGGGGGTGATGAACCGGCATCGTGGCGTCATCAACCTGCTGGCCTGGGGAGAAAGGCACTGGGAGCTCGGAGCCGGCGACGCGGTGCTGCAGAGGACGTCGCTCAGCTTCGACGTCTCGGTCCGCGAGCTGTTCTCGCCGCTGCTGGCGGGCGCCCGCCTGGTCCTCGTGCGGCCGGGTGGACAGCGGGATGTGGAGTACCTGGTGGAGCTCGTCCGCCGCCGGGAGGTCAGCACCATGGTCCTCACCCCCTCGCAGATGCAGGCCTTCCTGGAGCACCCGGGGCTGGAGGGCTGCTCCACCCTGCGGCGGCTCCTGCTGGGGGGGGAGTCGCTCCCCGCGGGGATGGTGGCGGAGCTCCGGGCCCGGCTGCCGGGAGCGCGGCTGTACGTCGAGTACGGCCCCACCGAGGCGACCGTGGCCGCCACGGCGCGGATCTGCGGCGCGGAGGGCGAGGCGTCGGGCGCATCGATCGGGAAGCCGATCTCCAACGCGCGTGTCTACCTGCTGGACGCGCGCGGGGAGCCGGTGCCGGCCGGGGTCGCCGGCGAGCTGTACGTGGGCGGCGCGGGGGTGGCGCGGGGGTACCTGGGACGGCCGGAGCTGACGGCGGAGCGCTTCGTCGCCGACCCGTTCGGCGCCGAGCCTGGAGCGCGGCTGTACCGCACGGGCGACCTGGGGCGGTGGCTGGCGGATGGGACGGTCGAGTTCCTGGGGCGTGTGGACGCACAGGTGAAGGTGCGGGGCTACCGGATCGAGCCGGGAGAGATCGAGGCCCGGCTCCTGGAGCGCGACGGGGTGAGCGAGGCGGTGGTGGTCGCGCGCGAAGACGGGGCGGGGAACCGGCGCTTGGTGGCGTACGTGGTGGGTGACGCGGAGATGGACGCGTTGCGTGCCCACCTTCGCCAGAACCTGCCGGACTACATGGTCCCGTCCGCGTTCGTCTTCCTCGACGCGCTGCCGCTGACGCCGAGCGGCAAGCTGGACCGCCGGGCGTTGCCGGCGCCGGAGCTCGCGTCGGCGGCGGAGCGCTACGTGGCGCCGCGGACGCCGACCGAGGAGGTGCTGGCGGGGATCTGGGCGGAGCTGCTGCGCCTGGAGCGGGTGGGGGTGACGGAGAGCTTCTTCGAGCTGGGCGGGCACTCGCTGCTGGCCACGCGGCTGGTGTCGCGGGTGCGGCAGGTGTTCGGCGTCGAGGTGCCGCTGCGGGCGCTGTTCGAGGGGCCCACGGTGGCGGAGCTGGCCCGCGTGGTGGCGGAACGAGGGGAGGGTGCCCTGGCGGGACCGGTGGCCGAGCCGGCGCCCGGCCCCGAGGCCAGCCCGCACCACCTGCTCGCGGTGATGGACGAGCTGTCGGAAGAAGAGCTGGATCGCCTCCTCGCCGCGCAACCCTGAAGAACCAGAGATCGGAATGACCGTCCCCCCCGAGTTTGCCGGCACGCTCTCGCGCAGCGAGAAGCAGGAGCTGCTGCGGAAGATCCTCCTCGAGAAGATCGGCCGGACGCGGACCGCGCCCACCTCCTTCGCGCAGGAGCGGCTCTGGTTCATCGACCGGCTGGAGCCGGGAAGCACCGCCTACAACATGCCCATGGCACGGCGCCTGGGAGGTGTGCTGGACGCGGCGGCGCTGGAGCGGAGCCTGGGCGAGATCGTCCGGCGTCACGAGGCGTTGCGCACCACCTTCGGAGAGGTGGACGGCGCGCCGGTGCAGGTCATTGCGCCGTTCGGCGGGTTCGCCCTGCCGGTGGAGGAGCTGTCGGGGCTCGGCGAGGCCGAGCGCGAGGCGGCGGTCCGGCGCCGGGCCGGGGAGGAGGCGGCACGGCCGTTCGACCTCTCGGCGGGCCCGCTCTTCCGTGCTTCGCTGCTGCGGCTGGGCGATGAAGACCACGTGCTGCTGCTCTCGATGCACCACGTCGTCAGCGACGGGTGGAGCATGGGGGTCTTCTTCCGGGAGCTTTCGGCGCTGTACGCGGCGTATCGCGAGGGGCGGGAGTCGCCGCTGCCGGAGCTGGCGGTGCAGTACGCGGACTACGCGGTGTGGCAGCGCGAGCAGCTGGAGGGCGAGGCCCTCGATCGGCAGCTCTCGTACTGGCGGGAGCGGCTGGCGGGCGCGCCGGAGCTGCTGGAGCTGCCCACCGACCGTCCCCGCCCGGCGGTGCAGAGCTACCGGGGCGCGTCGGTTCCGGTGGAGCTCCCGCTCGAACTGCTGGAGCGCCTGGAGGCGCTGGGGCACAGCGAGGGCGCGACGCTGTACATGACGCTGCTGAGCGCCTTCCAGGTGCTGCTGGGCAGGTACGCCGGCAGCGACGACGTGGTGGTGGGGAGCCCGATCGCCGGGCGCACGCGCGGAGAGGTGGAGGGGCTGATCGGCTTCTTCGTCAACACGCTGGTGCTGCGCGCCGACCTCTCGGGAGACCCGAGCTTCCGCGAGACCCTGCGGCGGGTGCGGGAGGCGACGCTGGGCGCGTATGCGCACCAGGAGCTTCCCTTCGAGAAGCTGGTGGTCGAGCTGCAGCCGGAGCGCAGCTTGAGCCACTCGCCGCTTTTCCAGGTGATGTTCACGCTCCAGAACGCCGGGGGCGGCGGAAGCGCGCTTCCGGGCCTGAAGATGAGCGGAGCCGGTCCGGCCAGGGAGGTCGCCAGGTTCGATCTTTCCCTGGAGCTCGCGGCGACCCCCCAGGGCCTGCGCGGCGGGCTGAGCTACAGCACGGACCTCTTCGAGCGCGGCACGGCCCTCCGGATGCTCGGCCACCTGGCCCGGGTGCTGGAGCAGGTCGCCGCCGACGCGGACGTGCGGCTCTCGGAGCTGGATTTGCTCGGCGAGCCAGAGCGCGCGCTGGTGCTGGAGGTGTGGAACGACACGGCGGCCGAGGTCCCGGCGGACCGGTGCATCCACGAGCTGTTCGAGGCGCAGGCGGCGCGGACGCCGGAGGCGGTGGCCGTGCGCTTCGAGGGGAAGTCGCTCACCTGCGCGGAGCTGAACGAGCGCGCGAACCAGCTCGCCCACCACCTGCGCGGCCACGGCGTGGGCCCGGAGGTGCGCGTGGGCGTGCTGATGGAGCGGAGCCTCGAGATGGTGGTCTCGCTCCTGGCCGTGCTCAAGGCCGGGGGCGCCTACGTGCCGCTGGACCCGGCCCTCCCGCCCGAGCGGCTGGCGTACATGCTGGACGACAGCGGCGTGCCGCTGGTGCTGGTGCAGGCGTCCCAGCGCGACGCCGTCCCCGAAGGCGTCGGGGTGCTGGCGGTGGACGCGCTGGCGGAGCGGCTCGCGGCGGAGCCGGCCGAGAACCCGGCGGTCGGCGCGGGGCCGGATTCGCTGGCGTACGTCATCTACACCTCGGGCTCCACGGGTCGCCCCAAGGGGGTGATGAACGCGCACCGCGGCGTGGTGAACCGCCTGGTGTGGATGCAGGGGCAGTTCCGTCTAGGCGCGGACGACGTGGTGCTGCAGAAGACGCCGTTCTCGTTCGACGTCTCCGTGTGGGAGTTCTTCTGGCCGCTGCAGCAAGGGGCGCGGCTGGTGATGGCGCGCCCGGACGGGCACCGCGACCCCGCCTACCTGCGCGACATCATCGAGGGCGAGGGCGTGACCACGCTGCACTTCGTTCCCTCCATGCTGCAGCCGTTCGTCGATGCCGTGGAGGCCGGCCGCTGCGCGTCGCTCCGCCACGTGGTCTGCAGTGGCGAGGCGCTGCCGCCGGCGCTGGTGCGGCGCTTCTACGACCGGTTCGCCGGCGCGGTGGTGCTCACCAACCTGTACGGCCCCACCGAGGCGGCCGTGGACGTGAGCTGCTGGACCTGCCCGCGTGACGACGCGGCCGGCGTGGTGCCGATCGGCCGCCCCGTCTGGAACACGCGGCTCTACGTGCTGGACGCCGCGCTGCGGCCCGCCCCCGTGAGCGTGCCCGGCGAGCTGTACATCGGCGGGGTGCAGGTGGCGCGTGGCTACCAGGGCCGCGCCGCGATGACCGCGGAGCGCTTCGTCCCCGATCCGTTCTCGGCCGAAGGCGGCGCGCGGCTGTACCGCACGGGCGACCGGGCGCGGTGGCGGGCGGACGGCGCCATCGAGTACCTGGGGCGGCTCGACTTCCAGGTCAAGATCCGCGGCTTCCGCATCGAGCTGGGCGAGATCGAGTCCGCGCTGCGCCAGGCGCCCGGCGTCAGGGACTGCGTCGTCGCCGCGCGCGATGACGAGACGGGCGACCGGCGGCTGGTGGCGTACGTCGTGGGTGACGCGGAAGCCGCGGCGCTGCGCGACCGCCTGCGGCGGAGCCTGTCGGAGTACATGGTCCCCTCCGCGTTCGTCTTTCTTGACGCGCTCCCGCTGACCCCGAACGGGAAGCTGGACCGCAAGGCGTTGCCGGCGCCGGAGCTCGCGTCGGCGGAGGACCGGTACGTAGCGCCGCGCACGCCGGCCGAGGAGGTGCTGGCGGGGATCTGGGCGGAGGTGCTGCGCCTGGACCGCGTAGGCGTGGAGGAAAGCTTCTTCGAGCTGGGCGGGCACTCGCTGCTCGCCACGCGCGTGGCCTCGCGCGTCAGGGAGGTATTCGCCGTCGAGCTGCCGCTTCGCGCACTCTTCGAGGGCCCCACGGTGGCGGAACTGGCCGGGCGCGTGGAGGCGCTGCGCCGCGCGGGGCTGCCGGTGCTGCCGCCGGTGGTGCCGGCCGAGCGGACGGGGGCGCTGCCGCTGTCGTTCGCACAGGAGCGGCTCTGGTTCCTGGACCGCCTGGAGCCGGGGAGCACCACCTACAACATCCCCGGGGCATGGCGCCTGGGGGGTGCGCTGGACGAGGCGGTGCTGGAGCGCGCGCTGGGTGAGATCGTCCGCAGGCACGAGGCGCTGCGCACCACCTTCACGGCGGTGGACGGCACACCGGCGCAGGTGATCGCGCCTTTCGGCGGGTTCGCCTTGCCGGTGCAGGACCTGTCGGCGCTGAGCGAGGCGGACCGCGAGGCGGCGGTCAGGCGCCGGGCCGGGGAGGCGGCGGCACGGCCGTTCGACCTCTCGACGGGCCCGCTCTTCCGTGCGGCGCTGCTGCGGCTGGGCCAGGAAGATCACGTTCTGCTCCTCTCGATGCACCACATCGTCAGCGACGGGTGGAGCCTGGGGGTGCTCTTCCGGGAGCTGTCGGCGCTGTACGCGGCGTACGGCGAGGGCGGGGAGTCTCCGCTGCCGGAGCTGAGGGTGCAGTACGCCGACTATGCGGTGTGGCAGCGCGAGCAACTCGCGGGGGAGGTGCTGGACCGGCAGCTCTCGTACTGGCGGGAGCGGCTGGCGGACGCACCCGCGCTGCTGGAGCTGCCGACGGACCATCCCCGCCCGGCGGTGCAGACGCACCGGGGCGCGTCGGTCCCGGTGGAGCTCTCCCCCGAGCTGCTGGAGCGTCTCCAGCGGCTGGGGCGGAGCGAGGGCGCGACGCTGTACATGACGCTGCTGGGCGCCTTCCAGGTGCTGCTGGGCAAGTACGCCGGCAGCGACGACGTGGTGGTGGGGAGCCCGATCGCGGGACGCACGCGCCGCGAGGTGGAGGGGCTGATCGGCTTGTTCGTCAACACCCTGGTGCTGCGGACCGGCCTCGGAGGAGACCCGAGCTTCCGCGAGACCCTGCGGCGGGTGCGGGACGTGACGCTGGGTGCCTACGAGCACCAGGACGTGCCCTTCGAGAAGCTGGTGGCCGAGCTGCAGCCGGAGCGGTCTTTGAGCCACTCGCCCCTCTTCCAGGTGCTGTTCACGCTGCAGGAGGCCGCCGGCCCGGGAGCCGGGCTCACGGGGCTGAGCGTGAGCGGAGCCGGAGCGGAGCACGCGAGCGCCAAGTTCGATCTCTCCCTGGCCCTCACGGCGAGCGCCCAGGGCCTGCGTGGCGGGCTGAACTACAGCACCGACCTTTTCGAGCGCGGCACCGCCCTGCAGATGCTCCGCCACCTGGAGCGGGTGCTGGAGCAGGTCGCCGCGGACGCGGACGTGCGGCTTTCGCAGCTCGAGCTGCTTGGCGAGGCGGAGCGCGCGCGGGTGCTGGAGGAGTGGAACCGGACGGAGGCGGAGTACCCGGCCGACCGGTGCATCCACGAGCTGTTCGAGGCGCAGGCCGCGCGCACGCCGGGGGCGGTCGCCGTGGTCCACGAGACGGATGCGCTCACCTACCGGGCGCTGGACGAGCGGGCGAACCGGCTGGCGCACTACCTCGTGCGCCTGGGCGTTGGCGCCGAGACGCGGGTGGGCGTGTGCCTGGAGCGCGGGGTGGAGATGGTCGTGGCCCTCCTGGCCGTGCTGAAGGCGGGCGGTGCCTACGTCCCGCTCGATCCGGCCTATCCCGCCGAGCGGCTTGCGTTCACGCTCTCCGACTCGGGCGTGGTGGCGCTGCTGACGCAGGAGTCGCTGCGCTCCACGCTTCCGGTCCCCGACGGCGTCACGGTGGTGAGCGTGGACGGCGCGGCGGCCGAGATCGCCGCGGAGAGCGCCGGCAGCCCGGCGCGCAGAAGCGTGCCGCGGAGCCTGGCGTACCTGATCTACACCTCCGGGAGCACGGGCGTCCCGAAGGGGGTGGCGATCGAGCACGAGAGCACGGTGGCGCTCCTGTCGTGGGCGGCGGGCGTCTTCACAGCGGAGGAGCTGTCCGGCGTGCTGGCGGCGACGTCGATCTCCTTCGACCTCTCCGTCTTCGAGATCTTCCTCCCGCTGTCTCTCGGCGGCCGGGCGATCGTGGTGGAGAACGCGCTGGCGCTGCCGCGGTCGGCCGCGGCGGACCAGGTGCGGCTGGTCAACACGGTGCCGTCGGCGATCGCGGCGCTGCTGAAGGGCGGGGGGATCCCGTCCGGGGTACGGACGGTGAACCTGGCCGGCGAGCCGCTGCGGGCCGAGCTGGTGGACGCGCTCTACGCCCGCGGGATCGAGCGCGTGTACGACCTCTACGGCCCGTCGGAAGACACCACGTACAGCACCTGGACGCTGCGCCGCGCGGGCGGGCCGGCGACGATCGGCCGGCCGATCTCCAACACGCGCGCCTGCGTGCTCGGTGCCGGGCTGCTTCCGCTCCCGGCCGGGGTGCCGGGCGAGCTGTACCTGGGCGGCCGCGGGCTGGCACGCGGCTACCTGGGCCGGCCGGGGCTGACGGCGGAGCGCTTCGTCCCGGACCCGTTCTCGACCGAAGGCGGTGCGCGGCTGTACCGCACGGGAGACCGGGCGCGCTGGCGGGCGGATGGGACGCTCGAGTACCTGGGGCGGCTGGACGCGCAGGTGAAGGTGCGCGGCTTCCGCATCGAGCTGGGCGAGGTCGAGACGGCGCTGCGGCGGAACCCGCGCGTCACCGACTGCGTGGTGACGGCGCGCGAAGACGCGCCGGGAGACAAGCGGCTGGTGGCGTACGTGGTCGGTGGCGCCGAGGCGGATGAGCTGCGCGCGCACCTGCGCCATAGCCTGCCGGAGTACATGGTGCCGTTCGCGTTCGTGCCGCTCGACCGTCTCCCGCTCACCCCCAACGGCAAGCTGGACCGGAAGGCGCTGCCGGCGCCGGAGGGGAGTTCGGCCGCCACGCGCGTGTACGAGGCGCCGCGCACCGAGGCGGAGCGCAAGGTGGCCGCGGTGTGGGCCGAGGTGCTGGGGGTGGAGCGCGTGGGCGCGCACGACCGGTTCTTCGACCTGGGCGGCCACTCGCTGCTGCTGGTGCGAGTGCAGGCGCGCCTGGGCGAGGCGTTCGGCCGGCCGGTGCCCATCACCCACCTGTTCCGCTACCTGACGGTGAGCGCCCTGGCCGCGGCGCTGGATGCCCCCGCGCCGGAGCCGGCCGCCGCCCCGGCCGACGACGCGCGGGGGCGGAACGGGCGACGACGGCCGCGGGCGAGCGGGCGGGCCGGGCTGGAGATCGCCGTGGTGGGGATGGCGGGGCGCTTTCCCGGCGCGCCCGGCGTGGACGCCCTGTGGGCCGGCCTGCGCGCCGGGGTGGAGTCGATCCGCCGCTTCAGCGACGAGGAGCTGGCCGCCGCGGGGGTGCCGGAGTCGCTGCGCGCCGACCCCGCGTACGTCCCCGCGCGGGGCGCGCTGGCGGAGGTGGACCAGTTCGACGCCGCCTTCTTCGGCTTCACCCCGCGCGAGGCGCAGGTCACCGATCCCCAGCAGCGGCTGTTCCTGGAGGTGGCGTGGGAGGCGCTGGAGCACGCCGGCTACGACGCCGCCCGCACGCCCGGCCGCGTGGGCGTGGACGCGGGCACCGGCATGAGCAGCTACTACCAGAACCTGCTCTCCCGCCCCGACGTGACCGCCGCGGCCGGCGAGATGGCCGTGCGCATGGGCAACGCCGTGGACTTCCTGGCCACCCGCGCGGCGTTCAAGATGGGGCTCGAAGGCCCCGCCGTGGTGGTGCAGACGGCGTGCAGCACCTCGCTGGTGGCGGTGCACCTGGCCTGCCAGGCGCTGCTGGACGGCGACTGCGACATGGCCCTGGTCGGGGGCTCGGCCGTCACGGCGCGCCAGCACGCCGGCTACCTCTACCAGCAGGGGAACATCGGTTCGCCGGACGGACACTGCCGGGCTTTCGACGCGCAGGCGGGGGGGACGGTATCCGGGAGCGGGGTGGCCGTCGCCACGCTCAAGCGGCTGGAGGACGCGCTGGCGGACGGCGACACCGTGCACGCGGTGATCCTGGCGTCGGCCATCAACAACGACGGCTCCGCCAAGGTCGGCTTCACCGCGCCGCGGGTGGAGGGGCAGGCCGCCGCCATCCGCGCCGCGCACGCCGCCGCCGACGTGGACCCCGCCACCATCACCTACGTGGAGGCCCACGGCACCGCGACGGAGCTGGGCGACCCCATCGAGATCGAGGCGCTCACCCAGGCCTTCCGCGCGGGGACGGACCGCACGGGCTTCTGCGCGATCGGCTCGATCAAGACCAACATCGGCCACCTCGACACGGCGGCGGGGATCGCGGGGCTGATCAAGACCGCGCTCGCGCTGCGTGACGGGGAGATCCCGCCCACGCTGCACTTCACGCGGCCCAACCCGCAGATCGACTTCGCGTCCAGCCCCTTCTTCGTCAACACCACGCTGGCGAAGTGGGCGCCGCCCGCCGGGGTGCCGCGCCGCGCCGGGGTCTCGTCGTTCGGCATCGGCGGCACCAACGCGCACGTGGTGATGGAGGAGCCGCCCGCCGTGGCGCCCTCCCCCGCGCCCTCGCGGCCGGAGCAGCTGCGGGTCCTTTCCGCGCGGACGGAGACGGCGCTGGAGGCGGCGGCGCGGCGGCTGGCCACGCACCTGGAGGGGAACCCAGGGCAGCCGCTGGCGGACGTGGCGTGGACGCTTCAGCAGGGGCGCCGCGGGTTCACCCACCGCCGCGCCGTGGTGGCGCGCACCCACACCGAGGCCGCGCAGGTGCTGGCCGACGTGGGCCGCGGCGTGGCCGGCCGGGCCGGGAGCGAGGCGCCCGCCGCGGTCTTCCTCTTCCCCGGCCAGGGCGCGCAGTACGCGGGGATGGCGCGCGGCCTCTACGAGCGCGAGCCCGTCTTCCGCCAAGAGCTGGATCGCTGCGCGGAGCTCCTGCGCACGCACCTGGGCCTCGACCTGCGCGAGGTCATCTTCTCGGACGACGCCGACCGGCTGAAGCAGACGGCGCTGACGCAGCCCGCGCTCTTCGCCGTCGAATACGCGATCGCGAAGCAGTGGATGGCGTGGGGTATCGCGCTGGAGTCGATGATCGGCCACAGCGTGGGCGAGTACGTGGCCGCCTGCATCGCCGGCGTCTTCTCGCTGGAGGATGCGCTGGCCCTGGTGGCCGAGCGCGGGCGGCTGATGCAGTCGCTGCCGTCCGGATCCATGCTCGCCATCCCCCTCCCCGCCGGCGAAGTGGAGCCGATGCTGGGCGGATCGGTGTCGGTCGCCACGATCAACGCGCCGGACCGCTGCGTGGTCTCCGGGCCGAGCGACGAGATCGCGCGGCTGGAGGCGGAGCTGGCGGGCCGCGGGATCGAGGCGAAGCGCGTGGAGACGTCGCACGCGTTCCACTCACCGATGATGGACCCGATCCTCGACGCCTTCACGGCGCGCGTGGCCGGGACCGTCCGCAACGCGCCGGCGCTGCGCTGGGTGTCGAACCTCACGGGGACGTGGATCACGCCGGAGCAGGCGACGGATCCCGCGTACTGGGCCAGCCACCTGCGGCAGGCCGTCCGCTTCGCCGACTGCGTGGCCACGCTGGCGGCGGAGGGGCGCGAGCGCGTCTTCATCGAATGCGGGCCCGGGCGCACGCTGTCGTCGCTGGTCAGGCGGCAGGTGCCGGGGTCCGCCGCCATCCACTCCATCCGCCACGCCGACGACCGGGCGGACGACGTGGAGGTGCTGCTGGGCGCGCTGGGCCGCGCCTGGGCCGCGGGGGCCGAGATCGAGTGGCGCACCGTGCACGGCGGCGAGGCGCGCCGCCGCGTTCCGCTGCCTACCTACCCCTTCGAGCGCAAGCGCTTCTGGGTCGATCGCGCGCCGCGGCCCGGCTTCGTGGCCCCGGCCGCGCTCGCCGCGGCCGACGAGGCGGAGACGGAGGCGGCGGCCGCCGACCCGCGGAAGGGATGGTCGGCCGCGGAGCGGGCCGTCGGGCGGATCTGGGAGACGCTGTTCGGCGCCGCGCCGGGGCTGCACGACGACTTCTTCGAGGCGGGCGGCGACTCGCTGATGGCGACGCAGATGGTGGCCCGCATCCGCGCG
>DASWMA010000212.1:0-9245 GCA_036399995.1 Longimicrobium sp.
GTCCCCTGTCCCCTGTCCCCTGTCCCCTGTCCCCTGTCCGATCGCGCCAATCGAAGCGCCGCCCGCGTCCCTTGCGCGCACCGGGCGGCTGCGGCATGTTGGCTTTCACCCCGTCCGTTTCCGGCGGGGCTTCCCCTCCGGCGCCGTCCCGCTCCCTGTCCCCGGGCGGACGCGCGCCCATCGCCCGCTCATCGCCCGGCCAGCCCGGTGACCGACACCGCCGACACGCTGCGCGACCCCGCGCGCCTCGCCGCCCTGGCCGACACCGGCCTGGCCGGCTCGCCCCCCGAAGAGGCCTTCGAACGCCTGACCCGCCTGGCCGCGCGCCTGCTGGACACGCCCAGCGCGCTGCTCACGGTGGTGGACGGCGAGCGGCAGCATTTCGTCAGCGCGTACGGGCTCCCTCCGGCGCTGTCGGGCGTCCGCGACACGCCGCTCTCGTCCTCGATCTGCGCGCGCGTGGTGGCCTCGGGGGAGCCGCTGGTGGTGCCCGACCTGGCGCACCACGCCGACCTCGCCTCCCACCCCATGCTGACGGAATTCGGCGTGCGCGCGTACGCAGGCTACCCGGTCAACACCGCCGATGGGCGGACGCTGGGGAGCTTCTGCGTGGCCGACGTGCGCCCGCACGCGTGGGGGGCCGGAGAGCTGGCCGCGCTGGCCGACCTGGCCGCCATCGCCGCCGACGAGGCCGAGCGGCGGCGCAGGAGCGGCGAGCTCACGCGCAGCGAGCGGCTGCTGCGCGACTCCGAGGGTTGGTTCAAGTCGGTGGTCGAGCAGTCGATCATGGCCATCTACTGCTACCAGGACGGCCGCTTCCGCTACGTGAACCCCCGCTTCGCCCAGATCTTCGGCTACACGGTGGACGAGATGGAGGCGCCGGGGGCGCTGCAGCGGGTGGTGCACCCCGACGATGTCGTTCGCGTGGCCGAGAACATCCGCGCGCGGCTGAGCGGCGAGATCCCCACCATCCGCTACACGCTGCGCGGCGTGCGCGCCGACGGCGAGATCCTGCACCTCGACGTGCACGGCTCCCGCGCCCTGGTGGACGGCCGCCCCGCGCTGGTGGGCGTGGGCTACGACATCACCGACCGGGTGCGCGCCGAGCGCGAGCGCGAGGCGGCCATGGCCGCGCGCGACCGCTTCTACGCCATGGCCAGCCACGAGCTGCGCACCCCGGTGAGCACCGTGATGCTGTACAACGACCTGCTGCTGGGCGAGATGTGCGGCGCGCTCACCCCGCAGCAGCGCGAGGCGGTGGAGTGCTCGCAGAGCTCCGCGCGCCACCTGCTCGACCTGATCAACGACCTCCTCGACCTGTCCAAGCTCGAGGCCGGGCGGCTCGACCTGCGGCTGGAGACGCTGGACGTGGCCGCGGTGGCGGAGGAGGTGTTCACCGAGCTCACCCCCATGGCCGCCGAGCACGGGAGCCCGCTGGCGCTGGAGGTGGAGCGGCGGCCGCTGGAGGTGGCGGGCGACCGGCGGCGCACCCGGCAGGTGCTGCTGAACCTCCTCTCCAACGCCATCAAGTTCGGCCGCGGCCACCCGATCCGGGTGTGCTGCACCGGCCTGGGCGACACCGGGGTGGCGGTGGACGTGAGCGACCAGGGCGCCGGCATCGCCGCCGAAGACCTCCCCCGCATCTGGGACGACTTCGTGCAGCTGGGCGACGGCGACCCCGGCACCGGGCTGGGGCTGCCGATCGCGCGGCGGCTGGCGGAGCTGCTGGGCGGCCGGATCGAGGTGGTCTCCACCCCCGGCGCCGGGAGCACCTTCCGCTTCGTCCTCCCCTCCACGCCGCCGGAGGGGCTCCTGTTCGCGGCCGAGCCGGGGTCCTTGTCCCAGTCCTCCTGATCCGCACCGCCGGGTTCTTCCCGCTCTCGCACTCTCGCACTTTCGCACTTTCGCACTTTCGCACTTTCGCACTTTCGCACTTTCGCACTTTCGTACTTCGCACTTTCGTACTTCGCACTTTCGTACTGCTTTTTCTTTGGGCGTGTTCGGCGCCGGGGCGCCGAACCGGGCTGCGCGCGCCGTAGGGCACGATACCGCCGTGCCCAACGGCGCCGGGCCGCCGCCGCGCCCAGCATCCCGGCGGAGCCGCAGCTTCGGCGCACGCGCGGCGCCGTCCCGGCCCTCCGGGCGCGCATCCCTCACGCAGGTGTGCTTCCCTGCCACTCAGCCGGGCTCGGCCGAGGTTGGCCGGGCGGTTGAAACCGCGGCAACAACCACACGAAGTCCGCCTTCGCGGACTACCGGCTTCGGCTCGGCCGGCACGCTGGTGCACGCGAGAGGCTTCGTTGTGCACGCGAAGCAGCCGCGAGCGAAGCGAGCCCCCGTCCCTCCCCCAGGTTGTTTTGGGGGAGGGACAGGCGTTTCCGGACGCGACGCAGTCGCGCCGGGACCGCCAGGGAGAGGGCCACCGCCGCGCCGCGGAAGACCCGGATCTTTCCTCCCGCACCGTCTTCGGCTTATATTCGGTTTGCCCCGGCCGGGGTGCATCGGACCCGGCCCGGGTGGTGCAGGGTACCCGCGGAGCATTGAGGCGCGCGGGGCGGCGGGGTTAGCTTGTTGCCCGGAGTCGCCCGGCCCACACGTGTTCCGCAGATGAATTCCCACGCACTGAACGTACTGGAGTACCGCGACGCGCTGGACCTGGTGGCGCGCCACGCCTCGTCGCCACTGGGCGGCGATGCGGTGCGCGCGCTGGAGCCCAGCGCCGACCTCGGGTGGATCGAGCCCGAGCTGGCGCGCGTGGAGGAGATGCGCGCCTTCCTGGGCGGCGACGGCTGGGCGCTCCCCGCCATCCCCGACGTGCGCGAAGGGGTGCGCCGGCTGCGCATCGAGGGCTCGGTGCTCGAGGCGGCGCAGCTGCGCGACCTGGGCACCCTGCTGGCGTCGAGCCGCACCACCCGCCGCGCTCTGCTGGCCGAGGGCGGGGCCGAGCGCTTTCCGCTGCTGGCGCTGCTGGCCGGCGGGCTGGTGCAGGCCGAGAAGGACGAGGCGCAGATCGGGCGCGCCATCGACGAGGCCGGCGCCGTGCGCGACGATGCCACCCCCGCGCTGTACCGGCTGCGCCGCGAGATCCGCACGGTGCGCGGGCGGCTGGTGGAGCGGCTGGCGGCGTACATGGGGCAGCTCCCCGACCACTACCGCGTGGCCGACGCCTCGGTCACCGTGCGCGACGGGCGCTACGTGATCCCCGTGCGGCGCGAGGGGCGCGGCGAGGTGGGCGGGATCGTGCACGACGAGAGCGCCACCGGCGCCACCCTGTTCGTGGAGCCGCCGCTGGCCATCGAGGCCATGAACCGGCTGCGCGAGCTCGAGGCCGAGGAGGCGCGCGAGGTGCTGCGCATCCTGCGCGAGCTGACCGAGCGGCTGCGCCCGCTGCAGCCCGAGCTGCTCGCCTCGCTGGGCGCGCTGGTGGCGCTCGACAGCCTGTACGCGCGCGCCCGCTACGCGCTCTCGGTGGACGGCCGCCGCCCGGCCATGCTCCCGGCCGGCACCGAGCACTACGAGGTGGTGTACGGCCGCCACCCGATCCTGCTGGCGCGCAGCCGCGACGTGGTCCCCTTCGACCTGCGCATGGACCAGGGCGAGCGCACGCTGCTGATCTCGGGCCCCAACACCGGCGGCAAGACGGTGCTGCTCAAGGCGATCGGGCTGGTCTCCCTGCTGGCGCAGAGCGGGATCGTGCCGCCGGTGGGCGAGGGGACCAGGCTCCCGGTGTTCCGCGAGGTGTTCGCCGACATCGGAGACGAGCAGAGCATCGAGGCCTCCCTCAGCACCTTCAGCGCGCACCTGAAGAACCTGCGCGAGGCGCTTGAGGGTGCCGGCTGGGAGAGCCTGGTGCTGACCGACGAGGCCGGGAGCGGCACCGACCCGGTGGAGGGCGGCGCGCTGGCGGCGGCGGTGCTGGTCGAGCTCACCCGGCGCTCGTGCTTCACGGTGGCCACCACGCACCTGGGGCAGCTCAAGCTGCTGGCCACGCAGGAGCGCGGGGTGATCAACGCCTCGCTGCAGTTCGACGCCGAGCGGCTCGAGCCCACCTACCGGCTGGTGAAGGGTGTTCCCGGCCGCAGCTACGGCCTGGCGATCGCGCGGCGGCTGGGGCTGCCGCAGCAGGTGCTGGACAGCGCGGAAAGCACGCTGCCGCAGGGCGAGCGCGACATCGCCCGGCTGCTGCTGGAGCTGGAGGCCAAGGAGCAGCGGCTCGACGAGCAGCAGCTGAGCCTGGAGCGGGCGCTGGCCGAGACCGAGCGGCTGCGCGGCGACCTGGGCGAGCGCGAGCGCGGCCTTGCCCAGCGCGAGAAGGACGCCGAGCGCCGCGCCCGCCAGCAGGCGCGCGACCTGCTGCTGAAGGCGCGCGAAGAGGTGGAGGCGGCCATCGCCGAGCTCCGCGGCGCCGCCGAGCAGGGCGCCGTGGACGAGGCCGCCCGCGCCGCCCGCCGCAAGGTGGAAGAGGCGGCGAAGCGGCAGAAGGAGCGCGCTCCCTCGGAGCGCCGGGCGAAGCAGGGTGCGCCGGCCGCGCCGCGGCGCGCCGCGCCCGAGCTGGGGGCGGGGGTGCGGGTGCGCATCGAGAGCCTGGGGCGCACCGGCACGGTGGTGGAGGTGCGCGACGGCAAGGCTACGGTGGAGGCGGGGTCGATGCGGCTGACGCTCCCCAGCGACGACCTGACGCCGCTGGCCGCCGGCGACCAGGAGCCGAAGCAGCGCAAGCCGCAGGCGGGGTACTTCGTGCACAGCGTGGAGGCGCGCCCCGAGGTGGACCTGCGCGGGATGCGGGTGGACGAGGTGGAGACGGTGCTGGGGCGCGCGGTGGACGACGCGATCCTGTCGGGGCTCCCGAGCTTCCGCATCATCCACGGCAAGGGCACCGGCGCGCTGCGCGCCCACGTGCGCGACCTGATCAAGGCCGACCGCCGCATCCGCACCTCGCGCCCCGGCGAGCTGTTCGAGGGGGGGACGGGGGTGACGGTGGTGGAGTTCGCGTAGGGGCGGTGAACGGTGCGGAGTGCCCGGTGCCCGGTGCCCAGTGCCCAGTGCCCAGTGCCCAGTGCCCAGTGCCCAGTGCCCAGTGCCCAGTGCCCAGTGCCCAGTGCCCAGTGCCCAGAGCGCTGGGGGCTGGGTTCGAGGCGGGTTGCCCGGGCGGTTGAAACCGCGGCAACAACCACACGAAGTCCGCCTTCGCGGACTACCGGCTTCGGTGCAGCCGCGGCATCGGTGCACGGAACGGGCATCGCGGCCGCGCGCGAGCCGGGTTTCCGCGCGGATGCGGAGGCCGCAGCCTCGCGCAGTTTGCGAGGCTTCGTGCAGTTGTAGCCGTGGCTTCAGCCGCCTTCCACTGCGGCCTGCCGATGCCGATCCGGTTCCGGCACGCACGTCGCGGCCGCGCGTGAGCCGGGTTTCCGCGCGGATGCGGAGGCCACAGCCTCGCGCAGTTTGCGAGGCTTCCCGTGGTTGTAGCTGCGGCTTCAGCCGCCGGTGCGCGGGCCCTGCCGGAGCGGGCGCTTCCCTGCCGGAGGGCCGCGGCCAGACCCGCACACTGCGACAGTACGGTGAGCGGGAAGAAGGCACTACATTGAAGGTCCTGCAGTGGGAGCGGGCGACAGGAGCCCAGCCGTGAGAGCGAGCGCAGGCTGTCCCCTGTACCCTGTTCCCTGTCCCCTGAAGTATTGATGCCGATCCCCGACCAGCTCGTCGAGCAGATCCGCGAGAGCGCGGACATCGTGGAGATCATCTCGGAGCACACGCGCCTCAAGCGCTCCGGGAAGACCTTCCGCGGGCCGTGCCCGCTGCACGGCGGCGAGGGGCCCAACTTCTCGGTCGACCCCGGCAAGGGGTTCTACAAGTGCTTCGTCTGCGGCGAGGGTGGCACCGTCTACACCTTCCTGATGAAGCACCTGGGGATGAACTACCCCGACGCCATCCGCCACGTGGCCGCGCGCGTCGGCATCGAGGTGCCCGACGAGCGCGCCGAGCGGCACGAGGAAGACCCCCACCGGCACTATTACGAGGTCAATTCCTTCGCCCGCGACTGGTTCGCCAAGCAGCTCTGGGAGAGCGACGGCGGCCGCGCCGCGCGCGAATACCTGGAGAAGCGCGGCGTGAGCCGCGAGCACGCCGAGCGCTTCGGGCTCGGGTGGGCGCCCGAGGAGTGGAACGGCTTCTCCGAGGCCGCGCGCAGGCACGGCATCCCCGACTGGCTCCTGCTGGAGCTGGGGCTGCTCAAGGAGAGCAAGAACGGCCGCGACCCCTACGACGTCTTCCGCGGGCGGGTGATCTTCCCCATCGAAGACCTGTCGGGGCGGGTGGTGGCGTTCGGCGGGCGCATCCTGGGCTCGGCCGAGGCGCACGTCCCCAAGTACCTCAACTCCCCCGAGACCCCCGTCTACAGCAAGGGCCGCACGCTCTACGGGCTGAACTGGTCCAAGAACGCCATCCGCCGCGAAGAGGCCGCGCTGGTGGTGGAAGGGTACATGGACTACGTGTCGCTGGCCTCGCACGGCGTGCCCAACGCCGTGGCGCCGCTGGGCACCGCCATGACCGAGGAGCAGGCCGCGCTGATCGCCCGCTACTGCGGCCGCGCCATCCTCCTCTACGACAGCGACAAGGCCGGGCTCAAGGCCACCTTCCGCTCGGGCGACGAGCTGCTGAGGAGCGGGGTGGAGGTGCTGGTGGCCACGCTGCCGGAGGGCGAGGACCCCGACAGTCTGGTGCGCGAGAAGGGCGCGGCGGCGCTCAAGCGCTACCTGGGCGACGCGGTGGACGTGCTCGAGCGCAAGATCCAGATCCTGGAGCGCCGGAACTACTTCGGCTCGATCCGCGGCACCCGGCAGGCGATCGACGCGCTCCTTCCCACCGTGCGCGCGGCCGCCGACGAGGTGCTGCGCGGGGTGTACATCCAGCGCATCTCGGCCAAGACCGGGGTGCCGCGCGAAACGCTGGAGAAGGAGGCGGCCGAGCTCCCCGCGCACGAGCGCCGCGCCGGCACGCCCGACCGGCGCCAGCGCGAGCAGCGCGACTCGTCGCCCCCCGGCCGCCGCGCCGACGACGTGGCGGCGATGACGCGCGCGGTGCAGGAGCAGAACCTCCCCGAGCGCATCCTGCTGCTGATGATGTTCCGCGACGAGGCGTGGGTCGAGCGCGCGGCCGGCGAGATCTCGCCCGCCGACTTCCGGCACCCGGGGTACGCCACGGTGTTCGCCGGGCTGATCGAGGCCGAGGGGCGGCGCGACGCCGAGGGCGAGTGGCTGCAGGTGTTCCCCCCCGAGGTGCTCGCGCTGGTCGAGGAGCTGCGCGGCGACCCGGTGGCGGCCACGCTGGTGCCGGCCGACCAGTTCTTCATGGGAAGCCTGCAGCTGATCCGCGCGCGCTCGATCCAGGCGCGCCTGGCCGAGATCGCGCGCGAGCTGCCGGTGGCCGACGGCGACCAGCAGCTCCTCCTCTTCCGCGAGAAGCGCCAGCTGACCGACGAGCTGCGCGGCACCAGCGGCTACCTGCGCAAGGCGGGGCTCAAGTCGCCGGTGCTGACCACCGAGCGCCCAGTGGCGGGCCGGTACGGCGGCTGAACGGCCGCGCCGCCCTCACTCTCGCACTTTCGCACTTTCGCACTCTCGCACTTTCGCACTGCGGTTTGGGCGTGTTTGGCGCCGGGGCGCCAAACCGGGCTGCGCGCGCGGTAGGCAACGATACCGCCGTTGCCAACCGCGCCGGGCCCACGGCGGCCCGCCCGGCGTTCGTCGCATCCTCTGGCGGCGGCGTGGGCGGGCCGCCGCGTTCTGTACGACCGGCATGTTCCTTTACAAAACAGACCGGGAGGATGCTTGACACTTTCGGCACCCGCCGAGTCCGTCCGGCGAGTTGGTCGGAGATTGCTTTTTGTCCAAACCCTTGGGTTTGTCCGAAAGCTTTCCCGTCCGTTCGTCCAGGCGCGCGAGGAGCAGGTCGTAGAAGTAGACCGACCATATTCCGTCCGCGATCTCCTCCAGCGCGATGCGGTGTCCGATCAGCAGCTCGCTGAGGAAGATCTCGCGATCCTTGAAGTAGAGCATCCCGTTTGCGCGCACCGGGCGAACGACGCAGTTGCCCGGGTACTCCGGATCGAGCAGGCGGTGCGGCACCTCGCGCGGCGAGCGCAGGTACAACGATCCCGGGGTCTTCATCCCGAGCGCCTCGTGTGGCCGTTCGAAGTCGAACTCGCCGCGGAACACATCGAACCGTTCCTGCTGCATTCCGGCATCGTCCGACGGGGGCCACACCGTCTCGGCCTTCAGCGTACGGTGCATCCGCTCGTGGGAGCCGTTCTGGTCCGGCCGCCTGGGCGCGATTCGGTCATGCCGGATTCCCAGCTGCATCCACCACACGTTCAGGCGCGAGAGGCCGGCGATCGCCTTGGTCACGAACGGCGGGCCATTGTCCGATCGGATCGCCGTCGGCATGCCGTACTCCCGGAAGACGCGCTCCATCACCGCCCGTGCGCCGGCGTGTCCCGTCGAGTTCAGGCCATCGATCGCCAGGAGGAAGCGCGTGTGCGCATCCGCGATGGTGAGCGGGTAGCAGAGCTGCCCGTCGCGCGTGCGGAACTCCCCCTTGAAGTCGATCGTCCACAAGTCGTTCGGGGCCTTCACCGCGACCTTCGCCCGGCCCGGCTGGCTCCACTTCCGCTGCCGCTGCCGCGGCTGCACCACTCCCTCACGGCTGTACAGGTCGCCGACCGTGCTCGCCGCCGGAAGCAGAACGCCGGGGTTCCGCGGTGCCAGCCACGCCCGAATCTTCTTCGGACCCCACGTCGGGTGCGCGCTCCGTGCCGACAGCAGCAGCGTCCGCATTTCGTCGGAGATCCGGTGCGGGCAGTTCAGCGGCGCGTGGCTGCCGTCCTTCAGCCCGTCGATCCCCTGCGCGTTGTACCGTGCGATCGTGGCGCTGCCGGTCTGCCGGCTCACCCCGAACCGTTCGCACAGCATTGCCATGCTGTACACCTGCTCCTGGTGCAGCGCGACGAACCGCATCCGCTCGCGTACCACATCGGTTTGGCACCACGGCATGTCCCCTCCCTCGTTTGGGCGAGATCAACAGTACCGTGTCAAGCATCATCCCGGTCTATTCTGTCAGGGATCATCCCGGTCTATACCGTCCCGGCCCTCCGGGCGCGCATCCCTCACGCGGTGTTCGTCCCCAATCGGACCGCGGAGAAGCCCGGACGCGGAGAACGGCGAAGATCCCTCCGCTTCCCCGGTCCTTCC
>DASWMA010000213.1:0-1928 GCA_036399995.1 Longimicrobium sp.
TCTCCGGCGCGCCCGAGCTGCTGGATCTGCCCACCGACCACCCACGCCCGGCGAAGCAGGACTTCGCCGGTGCGTCGGCGAGCGTGGAGCTCGGCGAGGCGCTGACCGCGGCGCTCAAGACGCTGTCGCAGCGGCACGGCACCACGCTGTTCATGACGCTGCTCGCCGGCTGGGCCAGCGTGCTCGCCCGGCTCTCGGGCCAGGGCGACGTGGTGATCGGCACGCCGAGCGCCAACCGTGGCCACGCCGAGGTCGAGGAACTGATCGGCTTCTTCGTCAACACGCTCCCCCTCCGCGTGGACCTCTCGGACGGGCCGAGGGTGGGGGAGCTGCTCCAGCGAGTGAGGACGCACGCGCTGGAGGCCCAGCGGAACCAGGACATCCCCTTCGAGCAGGTGGTGGAGCGGGTGCGGCCCGCGCGCAGCCTGGCGTACACCCCGCTCTTCCAGGTGATGTTCGCCTGGGAGAACGCGCCCGGGGAAAGCCTGGAGCTGCCGGGGCTGGCGGTCGGCCACGCGGGCACGGCCCCGGGCGATACGGCCAAGTTCGACCTCTCGCTGACGCTCTGGGAGGATGGCGGGCAGATCGAGGGGGCGGTGGAGTACGCCACCGCGCTCTTCGAGCGGGCCACCGTGGAGCGCCACCTGGTGTACCTGCGCCGGGTGCTGGAGGCCATGGTGGCCGACGACCTCCAGGCCGTGGACGCGCTCCCGCTCCTCCCGGAGGCCGAGCGGCGACTCGTGGTGGAGGAGTGGAACCGGACGGACGCCGAGGAGCCACGGGACGCCTGCGTGCACGCGCTGTTCGAGGCGCAGGTGGCGCGCGCGCCGGGCGCGGCGGCGGTCGTCTTCGACGGCGGCGAGCTCACCTACGCCGAGCTGAACGCCCGCGCCAACCGCCTGGCGCACCACCTGGCCGGGCGCGGCGTGGGCCCCGACGCGCGAGTCGCGATCTGCGCCACCCGCACCGCCGAGCTGGTCGTGGGGCTGCTCGCCATCCTCAAGGCCGGCGGTGCCTACGTGCCGCTGGACCCGGCCCATCCCGACGAGCGGCTGCGCTACCTGCTCGCCGACAGCGCCCCGGCGCTGGTTCTGACGCAGGGCGCGCTGCGGGAGCGCTTCGCCGCTGCGCGGGTGCCCGTGGTGGCGCTGGACGAGGACGCGCCCGCCTGGGCGCGGGAGCCGGAGCACGATCCCGCGCGTCCCGGGCTCACGCCCGGGCACCTGGCGTACGTGATCTACACCTCGGGCTCCACGGGCGCGCCCAAGGGGGTGATGGTCGCGCACCGCTCCGTGGGGCGGCAGGTCGCCGCGATCCAGGCGGGGTTCGCCCTCCGCGCCGACGACCGCTCGCTCCAGTTCGCCTCCGTCACCTTCGACGCCTCGGTGGAGGAGATCTTCGGGGCGCTCCTCTCCGGGGCGGCGCTGGTGCTGCGCGGCGAGAAATGGGTGGAGGACGCGCGGGCCTTCTGGGATGCGTGCGCACGGCACCGGGTCACCGTCATCGACCTCCCCACCCGGTTCTGGCAGGTCCTGCTCGACGAGCCCTCGGCCGCGGTCCCGGAGTGCGTACGCCTGCTGGCCATCGGCGGCGAGGCGGTGGAGCCGGCGGCACTGGAGGCCTGGTTCCTCCGCGGCGGACACCGGCCGCGGCTGCTGAACACCTACGGCCCCACCGAGACCACGGTCAACGCCACCTTCCACGAGGTGACCGGCGACCCCGCTACATGGCGCTCGATCGGGCGGCCGGTGGCGAACACGCGCACCTACCTGCTCGACGCCCGAGGGCGGCCCGTGCCGGTGGGGGTGGCGGGGGAGCTCTACATCGGCGGCGGCCAGGTGGCGCGCGGGTACCTGGGCCGTCCCGGGCTGACGGCGGAGCGCTTCGTCCCCGATCCTTTCTCGACGGAAGGCGGCGCGCGGCTGTAC
>DASWMA010000214.1:0-13343 GCA_036399995.1 Longimicrobium sp.
GCCCCTGCGAAAGATTCGTCGCCAGGTACAGGTGGATGCGCTCGTCGGTGAAGCCGGGGGTGGTCCAGATGGTGGTGAGGTGCCTCAGCTCGCCGGCGACCACCCCGGCCTCTTCCAGCAGCTCGCGCCGCGCCACGTCGTCCCACGGCTCGCCGGCGCGCTCGGGGCGCCCCGCCGGCACCTCGTACAGCCAGCCGCCCGACGCGTAGCGGTACTGGCGGACCAGCAACAGGATCGGGTCGTCGCCGTCGGGGTCGCTCAGCACCGGAAGCACCGCGCTGGCCCCCGAGTGGCGCACCATCTCCAGCTCGCCGGTCGAGCCGTCGGGGAAGCGGACCGTGTCGAGCCCCAGGTCCACGATGCGCCCCTTGTGAACCGGCCGGCGCGAGATCATCCCCGCGTCGGCCGGCCGCTCCCCACTCGTCTCTGCGTCGTTCATGTCAACCGTTGATGGGAAAGATGGAAGCCGAGCGGCACGCGCTCAAGCCGTTCGAACGAACGTTAACTCAGTGCTAATTGAACAGCATGACCAGCAGCGTGGCCACGGCCGATCACCCTGCAAAGCGGCGAAGCCCCACGGGCGAGTGTGGGGCTTCGTTGGACTCCGCTGGACGGAGGCCGGTGCCGCGCAGCCGGCCCTCTCCCTGGCGCTTCGCGCCTGTCCCTCCCCCAAAACACCCTGGGGGAGGGACGGGGGCTCGCTTCGCTCGCGGCGACTTCGAGTGCGATCCGAGGTGTCGTTCCGCGCACTGAAGTCCGGCTGCGCCGAAGCTGGTAGTCCGCGCAGGCGGACTTCGTGTGGTCGTTGCCGCGGCGCCGCGGCTTCAGCACCCGGGGCCAGGGATCGACGGCGATGGCGGGACTAGTCCGCCTCCAGCTCCTCGGGATCGGCGATCACCACCGGGCCGATGTCCAGCGCCTCCAGCTCGCCGCGGATCTTCTCCGCGTCGCCGGCGATCACCACGGCCGCGCGGTCGGGCCAGAGGCGGCGCTGGGCGGCCTGCTGCACCTCGGCCGCGGTCACGGCCAGCAGGCCGTCGCGGTAGTGGTCGTAGTAGTCGTCGGGGAGCCCGTAGGTGGCGATGTTGGTGAGCTTCCCCGCCACGCCGTCGGTGGTCTGCAGCCCCAGCGGAAAGACGCCCGCCAGGAAGTTGCGCGCGTCGTCGAGCTCCTGGTCGGTCACCGGCTGGTCGCGGATCTCGCGCATGTCGCGCAGCATCTCGCTCACCGCGTGCGCGGTCACCTCCGTCTGCACCGCCGTGGACATGCCGAACGTGCCCGGCTGCCGGCGCGACGCGAACGACGACGAGATCCCGTAGGTGTAGCCCAGCCGCTCGCGCAGGTTCAGGTTGAGCCGCGAGGTGAAGGTGCCGCCCAGGATCGCGTTCATCACCGACACCGCCGCGTAGTCGGGCGCGGTGCGCTCGATCCCCACGTGGCCGATGCGGATCTCGCTCTGCACCGAGCCGGGGCGGTCCACCAGCACGACCGTGGTGCGGTCGAGCCGCGGCCGGATCTCGTGCGCCGGCACCGGCTCGCCCTCGCCCTCCCAGTCGCCGAACCAGCGCTCGGCCAGCGCCACCACCTCGTCCACGCTCACGTCGCCCGCCGCCACCAGCGTGGCCCCCGCGGCGCGGTAGCGGCGCGCGTGGAAGGCGGCCACCTCGTCGCGGGTGATCCCCTCCACGGTGCGCAGCATCCCCCCCAGCGGCCGCCCGAACACGATCCCCGGCGCGTAGATCCAGCGGCTCTGCGCCTCGTCGGCCACGGACGACGGGGTGCCGCGGCGCTGCTGGATGGTGGTGAGCCGCTCTTCGCGCAGCCGGTCGACCTCCTGGGCGGGGAAGGTGGGCCGCCGCACCAGGTCGGCCAGCAGCTCGAAGGCGGGCTCCAGCCGCGCGCGCAGGCAGGTGAACCCCGCCTGCCCCGTGTCCCAGCTCACCCCGGCGTCCAGCGACAGCCCCAGCCCGTCGACCCGCTCGGCGATCTCGTCCGCGTCCATCTTCCCCGCCCCGCTCTCCAGCAGCGCGGTGACGATCGCGGCGATCCCCGTGCGCTCCACCGGCTCGGCCATCCCCCCGGCGTCCAGCACCAGGTCCACGGTCACCACGGGAAAGTTGCGCGTCTCGGCCACCAGCACGTTGAGCCCGTTGGCCAGCGACCGGCGGTGCACCGTGGGGAAGCGGAAGGGGCGCAGCGCCCCCCGCGGCGGCGCCTGCGAACGGTCGGGCGCGCTCACGAGCCCACCTCCGCCGCGTCGCCGGGCACGTAGGTGAGCACCACCAGGTTGTCGTCGGTCAGGTACTCGGCCGCGAAGCGGCGCACGTCGTCGGCGGTCACCGCGCGGTAGCGGTCGAGCTCGGTGTTGATCAACCCGGGATCGTCGAAGTAGGTGGTGAGCTGCGAAAGCTGGTCGGCGCGCTCGTTCACCTTCTGCAGCTCGAACAGGTGGCGCGCCTCGAGCCCCGTCACCGCGCGTTCCACCTCGGCCGGGTCGACCTTGCCGGCGGCCAGCGTGGCCACCTCGTTGCGGATCGCGCGCTCCAGCACCGCCGGGTCGTCGCCCGCGGCGCCGTTGCCGCGCGCGATCATGGCGCTGGCGCCGGTCACCACGGGAAGGACGAAGGCGGCCACGCTGCGGGCCACGCGGCGGTTGCGCACCAGCTCGCGGTACATCCGCGCGCTCTTGCCGCCGGCCAGCAGCTCGCTGGCCACGTCGGCCACGTAGTACTCGTCGGTGCCGTACACGGGGATGCGCCAGGCGGTGTACACGCGCGGCAGCGGCACCCCGCCGCGGGTCTCGCGCACCTCGCGCCCCAGCTTCAGCGGGCTCACCTCCGGCCGGCCGGGAAGCGGCGGGATCGCCGGCCCCCGCGGGATCTCGCCGAACCAGCGCTCCACCAGCCGCTTCGCCTCGGCGGGGTCGAAGTCGCCGCACAGGCTCAGCACGCCGTTGTTGGGCGCGTAGTAGGTGCGGAAGAAGTCGCGGACGTCGTCCAGGCTGGTGGCGTCCAGGTCTTCCATGCTCCCCATCACCGAGTGGTGATACGGGTGGTCGGGCGGGTACAGCATCATCTGCAGCCGCTCGTCCCAGTCGCCGTAGGGCTGGTTGTCGATCCGCTGGCGGCGCTCGTTCTTCACCACGTCGCGCTGGTTGTCGAGCTTCTCCTGGGTGAGCGCGGGGACGAACCACCCCAGCCGGTCGCTCTCCAGCCACAGCACCAGCTCCAGCCGGTCCGACGGCACCGTGTCGTAGAAGTTGGTGCGGTCGAGCCAGGTGCTGGCGTTCAGCGAGCCGCCTGCGCGCTCCACGTGGGCGATGTGCCCCGTCTCGGGCATGTGCACGGTGCCCTGGAACATCATGTGCTCGAACAGGTGCGCCAGCCCGGTGCGGCCGGCGCGCTCGTTCCGGCTCCCCACGTTGTACCAGATGTTCAGCGCGACCACGGGGGTGGTGTGGTCTTCGCTCAGCACCACCTTGAGCCCGTTCTCCAGCTCGTACCGCTCGATCGGAATCTGCATCCGTTTCTTCGTCGTTCGTCTGGTGGCGTATCCGGCGCTCTGCGGGGACCGTCCGCGAGAGAGCCGGCCGGAACTGCAGGGGATAGGGTACAGGGGACAGGGGACAGCCGGCAAACACCGATCTCACTGCCGCCGGAGCCAGCGCGAGCGACAGCGGAACTCGTCCTCGGGAGCTGCCGGCGAGCCGCGTGGCGGAGGCTGCGTCCAGGGGACCCGACGAGCCGAGCCTCACCTTCAGGCCGGCTGTCCCCCGTCCCCTCTTCCCTGTCGGCTAAGCCAGCCCCAGCAGCACCAGCGGCAGCCCGATGCTTTCCCGCAGCAGGAACTTCCGCTCCTGCGAGGGATTGCGCGAGATCGGGCTGGTGTGCGTGGGCGAGGTGAAGCCGCGGATCCCCACCTGCCACGCCAGCAGCTTCAGGCGCAGCATGTGGAAGGGGTCGCTCACCATCACCGCGCTCCCCATCTGCCGGTCCTTCATCAGCCGGCCCACGGCGGCCATCGACTCGCGCGTGGTCATCCCCGTGGTCTCCACCAGGATGGCGCCGCGCGGCACCCCGGCGCGCACGGCGTAGCGACGGCCGACCACCGCCTCGCTCACCGTGTCGCCCGGCGCCTGCCCGCCGGTCATGATCAGCGTCTTCGCGGTGCCGCGGCGGTACAGCTCCACCGCGTGGTCGAGCCGCGCCTGCAGCACGGGCGAGGGCTGGCCGTTGTACTGCGCGGCGCCCAGCACCACGATCGCGTCGGCCGTGCGCGCCTCGTCGCGGCGGCCGTAGAAGGCGATCGCCGCCAGCACCAGCGCCCAGCACGCCACCATCAGCAGCCCCAGCCGCAGCAGCCCGCGCACGATGCGCACGGGAAGCGGCCCCTTCCTGCGCCTGGGCCGCGTCCGCTCGGGCTCGGGCTCGGGCTCGGGCTCGGGGGCGGGTGGAGGCGCGTGCGGCTGCTGGCCGTACGCGAGCGTACGGTCGTCGGGCGGCGGGGCGCCGGGGTCGCGGGAAAAGATCGGGGCCAGGGCTCAGCCTCGCTGCTGCAGGCGGTCGCGCAGCAGCACCGGGCCCAGCTGCTCGCGCAGAAAGTGTCTCGCCGCCTCGGGGCCGTCGCCCACCGCCTCCTCCACCTCGCGGATCAGGTCGGCGTCCAGCGCCTCGGCGGTCTGCTCGGCGCGCGCGATGGCGCCCCAGGCCTCGTCCTCCCACCCTTCCGCGGCCGAGGCCAGCGCCGACAGGAGCTGGATCTCCAGGTCGTCGAGCCGGTCGCGGCTCACCTGGGCCAGCTGCTCGGCGCCCTCCTCGGTGCGGCTGGTCTCCAGCAGCGCCAGGCCGTACAGCCCCCGCAGCCACGACTCGTCGGCGTGCGACAGCGCCTCCTCCACCTCGGCGATCCCGGCCTCGGTCTTCCCCGCCAGCAGCATGGCCACGCCCAGCTCGGCGCGGATCGCCCCGTCGTCGGGCGCCAGGTCGCGCGCGGCGGCCAGCTCCTTCAGCGCCTCGTCGAACAGCCCCTCGCGCGCCAGGTACGCGCCGTAGGCCGAGCGGGCGAACGGGAAGTCGGGCGCGGTGATGGCCGCCAGGCGCAGCGCGCTCTCGGCCTCGGGGTCGTCGAACATCGACACCCCGGTTCCCGCCGCGGCCAGGATGAACGGGTCGAGCGGCTGCGTGGCCAGGGCGCGGCGGAAGAACTCGTACGCCACGCTGTCTTCCCCCAGGCGCTCCGACGAGATCCCCAGCCAGCAGAGGACCAGCGCGTTCTCCTCCTGGTCGGGGAGCGCCTCCAGCAGCAGGTCGCGCGCCTCGTCCCAGCGGTCCTCGCTCCCCAGCGACTGCGCTTCGGCCACCACCTCGTCGGCCGTGTGCGCCCCGTCGTCGCCGGGCTCGCCGGTGGGATCGATCGTTTCCTCGCGTTCGTCCATCGTCCCGCCGTTGGTGGTTCCCTCGCCGCCCGCCGCGCCGCGTCCGTCACCCCCGAAGCAAGCCCCGTGCGACCGCGCGCGCATCCGTGGCAACATACCGCCCCCGCCCACGCGTCGCGAGTTTGTCCCGACCCCGAAACGTCCTCGCCGGAGCAGCATCGGCAAAGAAGCCATCCGGAGCAACGGAGAAGCGGAGAACTTCGTCTCGCCTCCCGATCTTCCTCCGTTGCCTCCGTTGCTCCGTGTGCCCCCCGCGGTTGCCTTTGCCGCGCCATGGGTGGAGCGGACGCGTGGGATCCGCGACGATTCCGGCCCCGCAGTCCGCGAAGGCGGACTTCCCGAAGTTCCAGCCGCCGGTTTCAACCGGCGGACCGATCCACGGTCGCCTCGGGGCCCGTGTTCATCCGCGTGTTCATCCGCGTGTTCATCCGCGTGTTCACCGCGCGTCCACCCCTTGTCGCATCCGCCATTCCCCATCCGCCCGTCTCATCCCCCTCATCCCCCCACCTACCTACGCGAAGGAGCCGCCGGGAGATTCCCCGGCGGCTCCTCTGCCGTCGTGCTGCGGGCCGGACCGTGCCGGGCCTAGATCACCGCGATCGCGCGGCCCACGGTGGCGAAGGCGTCGAGCACCGCGTCGATCTGGTCGTCGGTGTGGGTGGCCATCAGCGAGATGCGCAGGCGGCACTGGCTCTCGGGCACCGCGGGCGGCATCACCGGGTTGGTGAACACGCCGGCGTCGAAGAGCGTCTTCCACATCACGAAGGTGTCTTCCATCTCCCCGATCACCACCGGGATGATGGGGGTCTCGCTCCCCGCGATGTCGAAGCCCAGCGAGCGCAGCCCGTCCTGCATCCGGCGCGTGAGCCGCCACAGGTTCTCGCGGCGCTCGGGCTCGGCCTGCATCACCTCGAGCGCGGCCAGCACCGTGGCCACCGAGGCCGGCGGCATGCTGGCGCTGAAGATCAGCGCGCGCGCGTGGTGCCGCAGGTAGTGCAGGATCGGCTCGGGCCCGGTCACCACCCCGCCGATGCTGGCGAAGCTCTTGGAGAAGGTGCCCATGGTCAGCAGCACCCGGTCGCGCATCCCGAAGTGCGAGGCGGTGCCCGCGCCGTCGGGGCCCAGCACCCCCAGCGAGTGCGCGTCGTCGACCATCACCTCGGCGCCGTAGCGCTCGGCCAGGTCGCACAGCGCGGGAAGGTCGACGATGTCGCCCTCCATGCTGAACACCCCGTCGGTCACCACCAGCTTGTGCGCGCTGTCGGGCACCGCCTGCAGCTGCCGCTCGAGCGCGCGCAGGTCGCCGTGCGCGTAGCGGTGCACGGTGCCGTACACCAGCGAGGCGCCGTCCACGATGCTGGCGTGGTTCAGCTTGTCGAGGAACAGGTGGTCACCGCGCCCCACCAGGGTGCTGATCACTCCCAGGTTGGTCTGGTAGCCGGTGCTGAACACCAGCGCGCTCTCGGTGCCCATCAGCGCGGCGAGCTTCTCCTCCAGCTCCACGTGCAGGTCGAGCGTGCCGTTCAGGAAGCGGCTGCCGGTGCACCCGGTGCCGTAGCGGTACAGCGCCTCGCGCGCCCGCTCCAGCACGTAGGGGTGGTGCGTGAGCCCCAGGTAGTTGTTGGAGCCCACCATGATCTTCCGCTTCCCGTCGATCACCACCTCGGTGTCGTAGCTGGCTTCGATCGGGATGAAGTACGGATAGAAGCCCGACGCCTGGACCTCGCGGGCCCGCGTGAAGCGACTGCACTTTTCGAGTAGACCCATCACTCCTCCCGAAAGGTCTCGCCCGGGTGCGGGCGGGGTGAAAACGCCGGCGTGCGCCACCCGCCGCCGCCACCGGAGATGCGCGGACCGGGCGCCGGGGCGCCGCGGGCCGGAACACGGCCGGAATGGGCGAGCGTGATGGACGAAACCAGCAAATTGGATTCTTGGGAAAACGGACGCGAGCGGTGAATCGTTCCGGGCCGGCCGGACGCGGATGGCGATGCGAACAGCTGGAAGTGGCCCGGGGGTCCGTCAGGCCGGAAGGTAGCCCAAAAGGGCCCACGTGGCAAGTGTGCGCCGTGCGCAGCCCCTGAATTTCACAGGAGATGCGCCATGGGCGCCCCCGCGGCCGGCCTCCCCAGCCCGCCCCCGAGGTGCTCTTTACGTTTTCGGACGCATGTTGTCGTTTGCACCAAAATGCCGCATCGGCGGCCCGCTGTCAAGATTTTGCTTCCGGGTCCAGAAAAATCCAGCAGATCCGCGCCCTCCGGGAAGATGCTCCCGTCCTGCTTCGGGCACCCGCGGGGCCGCCGGAGCAGCTCCGACGGCCCCGCGGGCGCATCCGACCGCGGCGGGTGGTCAGCCCGCCACGGGGGGGGCCGGCATGGGCGGGGTGCCGTGCAGGCGGGGGTCGCCCGGGGCCAGCTCGGGCTCGTCGCCCAGCGGCTCCGGCGTCTCCAGGTACTCGAAGGCGCCGCTCCCGTCGGGCATCTGCCCGCGCGCCCACGAGCCGTCGGCGCTCTCGGTGCCCGCCGAGCAGTTCCAGAACTGGTTGGCCACCGCGCCCAGCTCGCGGTCGCGTGGGAAGGTCATGGGGCCGGGGGTACGGTCGAGCCCGTCGGTCTCGAGCTCTGCGATCGCCGCGATCCACTGGTTCTGGTGCATGCTGTCGCGGGCGATCAGGAACGACAGCATGTCGCGCACGCCCCTGTCCTCGGTCATGGCGTAGAGCCGCGTCACCTGCAGCCGTCCCTGCGTCTCGGCGGTCAGGTTGAAGCGGAAGTCGGCCAGCAGGTTCCCGCTCGCCACGATGTAGCGCGAGGTCCACGGGAAGCCCACGCTGTCGGTGGGCGTGGCGCCCTGCCCCGACACGATGGCGTGCTGCGGGTTCATAGCGGCGGCGATCAGGTCGCGCGTGTCGTCGCCCCCCATCACGGCGCCCACGATGGGGATCTTCGCCGCGTCTTCCTGCGCCCTGAGCGGCGCGCCCTCCAGCAGCCGGGCGATCATCGTGGCCAGCATCTCCACGTGCGAGATCTCCTCGGTCCCGATGTCGAGCAGCATGTCGCGGTACTTGCGGGGCCCGCGGCAGTTCCACCCCTGGAACAGGTAGGCGTTCATCACGCTCATCTCGCCCCACTGGCCGCCCAGCACCTCCTGCAGCTGCTTGGCGAACAGCGGGTCGGGGGCATCGGGCTTCGCGTGGTACTGCATGCGCTTGTCGTGCAGGAACATCGCCGTCTCCTCTCCCGTCGGGTTGCGCCACCGCGAGGCGCTCCCGGACGGGGGAGCGGCGCCGCGGTGAAAAGGGCGGCGCCCCCCGCGCACGCCACGTTCCCCCCGCCGTAGCACCCGCCGCCCCGTCTGCCCATCCGCCATGTTTCACCACCGGCTTGCCGCTTGCACCTGTCACCCCTGGTGGAGGGACGAGAGGGCGTGACGCGCACGAACGCGGGAGACCGAAGATGATGGACGCAACGGTGCCGGAGGGGGCCGCCCTGCTGGCGCAGCTCAACGACCTGCTGATGCTGGACCACGACGCCGTGCAGGCGTATTCCATCGCCATCGGCCGCATCAGCCGCGCGGAGTACCGCGAGGTGCTGGCCGGCTTCCGCGGCGACCACCAGCGGCACATCGACCAGCTCACGCAGCTGATCCGCGACCACGGCGGCGTGCCGGTGCAGATGCCCCACCTTCCCACCGGCGTGTTCAAGGCCGCCATGCAGGCGCTTTCCACGCTGGGCGACGACCGCGCGGTGCTGATGGCGTTCAAGACCAACGAGGGCCAGGTGCGCGACAGGTACCGCCGCGCCGCCAACCAGGCGCTCGAGCCCGCCATGGGCGCCATCGTCCACGCGGCCTGGCAGGACGAGGAGAATCACTACGCCTGGGTGGAGCAGGTGCTGCAGAAGATGGGGGTGGGCGAAGGCACGCTGCTGGGCACCGCGCAGAACGCAGCCGAGAAGGTCCAGGGCCGCGTGGTCGACGCCGTGGAAGACGCCGGCCGCCGCGTGGCCGAGGCCGCCGAACGGATGCGCCCGGGCGGGCAGTCGTAGAGTTCCAGCGCTCCTCCTCGGCATCGGCTCGACGCCGGGTTGTGCCGAAACTGCATGAACGCAGAGCATCGGAGACAAGCGAGTCAGGGGGAGAACTTCACCGCGGTTCTCCCCCTGACTCCCCTTCCTCCGATGCTCGCGGCGAAGCCGCCCACCCAGTTCGAGTGTGCCAGGGGCGAGTGCATTTCTCGTAGACTCTCGCACGTTCGCACCTTCGCACTCCCGTAACTCTCGTACCGGAAGACAGCGCGGCCCCGGAGGATGCATCCTCCGGGGCCGCAGTGCCGGGAGCGGGGATCGAACCCGCAAGGGCTTTCGCCCGAGGCATTTTAAGTGCCTTGCGTTTACCAGTTTCGCCATCCCGGCGGCGGATCAAAGATAATCGGCCCCGCGGGAGCGGTCCACGGTGCTACCCCGCCAGCCCGCCCTCGGCCGCCTCGCGCAGCCGCCGCAGGTTCTCGGCGACGGATGCCTTCGTGTTGTACACCGCGTTGCCGGCCACCAGCGCGGTGGCGCCCGCGCGCACCAGCGAGCCGGCGTTCTCGGGCACCACGCCGCCGTCCACCTGCAGCTCCACCTGCGTGAGCCCCCGCTCGTCGAGCATGCGCCGGATGGTGGCGATCTTGGCGGTGCTGGTGGGGATGTAGCTCTGCCCCCCGAAGCCGGGGTTCACCGACATCACCAGCACCAGGTCCACGTACGGGAGGATCTCGCCCAGGCTCTCGGCGGGGGTGGCGGGGTTCAGGGTGACGCCCGCCTTCACCCCCAGCTCGCGGATCTGCTGCACGGTGCGGTGCAGGTGCGGGCAGGTCTCCACGTGCACGGTCAGGTGGTCGGCCCCGGCCTGGGCGAACGCCTGCAGGTAGCGCTCGGGGTGCTCGATCATCAGGTGCACGTCGATCACCTTCTGCGTGGCGCGCTTCGCCGCGGCCGCCACCAGCGGGCCGATGGTGAGGTTGGGGACGAAGTGCCCATCCATCACGTCCACGTGGATCCAGTCGGCGCCGCCCTCGTCGGCCTCGCGGATCTGCTCGCCCAGCCGGGTGAAGTCGGCCGAGAGGATCGACGGCGCCAGCTTCACGCTCCTCATCGCCCGCCCTCCCCGCGCCGCATCACCCGCACCCCGCTCGCGCCGGCGATCACCGCGGCGGTGGCCATCCCCAGGAACAGCCCCGACTCCACGATCCCCGGCCGCAGCGCCAGCGCCCGCTCCACCGCCTCGGGGTCGGCGATCCCGTCGGGAAAGCGGCAGTCGAACACGTGGTTGCCGCCGTCCGTCACCAGCGGCGCGCCCTCCTTCATCCGCAGCGCGGGCTCGCACCCCAGCGAGCGGAGGAAGGCGGGCTGAACCGGCTCGCCGAAGCGGTCGACCTCCACCGGGAGCGGCGCCTTCGTCCCCAGCACCTCGACCACCTTCGACTCGTCGGCCACGATCACCAGCTCGGCGCTCACCGCGGCCACGATCTTCTCGCGCAGCAGCGCCCCGCCCAGCCCCTTGATCAGCCGGAGCCCGGGGTCCACCTCGTCGGCGCCGACGAAGGTCACGTCCATCCGCGGCCGCTCGGCCAGCGTGGCCAGGGGGATGCCGAGCGCGCCTGCGCGCTGCTCGGTGTCGACCGAGGTGGGAACGCCCACCACGCCCAGCCACTCTCCCCGGGCGCGGTGCTCCGCGATCACGTCCAGCAGGTGGCGCACGGTGGAGCCGGTGCCCAGCCCCAGCGTGATCCCGTCGCGGATCCACTCCGCCGCGCGTTCCGCCGCCCTGCGCTTGAGCGCCTCCGCCCCCCCGATCGCCGCGTCCATCCTTCGCCCCGGTTGCCTTGGAAAGTCTGACCCGGGCGACAATGTACGCCGGCGGAGGAAGTGCGAAAGTACGGAGTATGGAGTACGGAACCGCGAAAGGTGCGTGGTGCGTGGATCCGGTGTCACCCCGACGTCGCTCTAGTGCCAGCCACCAGAAAATCTCACGCAGAGAAGCAGAGGAGCAGAGGAGACTGGTTGTTCTCTGCTCCTCTGCTCCTCTGCGTGAGACATGTCCTTTCGGATCTTCATCCCATCGCACCCTCCGCCTCATGCAAGCCGAAAGGGCGCCCCCTCGCGGGAGCGCCCTTTCGTCAGGCCTGCGTCAGCCGGTCGTCAGACCGCGGCGATCATCAGCCGCGGACCGCGCCCGCCTTGACCTCCACCTGGTACGGCTGGAACTCGCAGCCCGTACGCACCGGGATGTAGATCACATCCGGGGAGGCGGCACCGGCCTCGGCGAACACCGGCACACCTTCGAAGGTGCCCGAGCTCGTGACCTCGGTCACGCCCAGCACCCGCGGCAGCCCGTACTTCACGTAGCGGCGGCCGTTGAAGGTGATCGGCTCGTTGTTGATGAACCACGTGGCGTTGGCCGCGTAGCCCTCGGTCACCGACGGCACGCCGGTGGTGTCGCCGGTCGCCGGGTTGTACTGCGCCGTCACCGTGGTGAGCTGCCCGTTCTGCAGCACGCACACGCTGATGTCCTGCACGGCCGGAGCCACGGGCGGCGGCGGCGGCGGGATGACGGCCGGCGGCGGCGGCGGGATCACGGGCGGCGGCGGCGGCGGCGGCGGGATGATGTTCCCGAAGCCGAGCTTCAGCCCCAGCACCGCGTACGGCGTGAACGCGAACTTGTCTTCCGCGTTCTGCGCGTTCTCGGCCACGTGCGCCGGCGAGTCGTAGCCGTGCACGCCGCCCTCGAGGAACAGCCCCACGCCCGAGAAGAGCGGGAACAGGTCGAAGCCGAGGCCGGCCTCGCCCTGGCCCACGGTGGCGCGCGTGGGCGTCACCGGAAGGCACACCCCGTTCGCCAGCATGAAGGCGTAGGCGAGGCAGCCGCCGTCACCCGCGATGTTGGTGGTCAGCCCACCGCCGCCGAGGAAGACGTACATCGACCCCATCCAGCCGGTGTTCGACCAGAACATCGGCCGCCACATCAGGTCCAGCCCGTAGAAGTAGTTGTTCATCACCCAACGGTCGTCCGTGAAGGTGTCCCCGTCCTGCGGGAGCTTCGACGGCATGTACTGCCCGTTGGCGCGGATGCCGAACGTGGGGCTGAGCCAGAAGGTGGCGCCCAGCCCGAAGATCGGGGCAACGCCGGGCTTGTAGCCCTCGTCGCCGACCTGGAACCAGTTGCTCGACCAGGCACCGCCCGCCGAAACGGCGATGTCGAACTGGGGCGCGGTGCGGACGGCCATGTCCTGCGCTGCCGCCTGCCCCGCCGCCCCGACGGCCAACATGGCCGCAAGTGCAGACGTCGCGATTTTTCTCATCGCTTACTCCAAATGGAGGGTGAAACGCACGCCCCTTCCCTCCGTGCAAGGGTCGGAGCCGTACATCGACCGCGCCATATACAAGAAAAATGCCACGTTTTCGCAAAAGGGGGTGCAGCACCACACGGCGACACGCGGCCTGTACCTTAAGTTTCACCCCCCGAACCATTTCGAAAGTTTCCCACATTCACGCGACACGCGCGCCCAGGCGCGTCCGGCGTGAGTCCAGATCAGCAGCGAGGCCGAACGTGCCTTCATTTCGACACACCTTCCTACGCCACATTGGCATCGGAATGGGGCATCCATGTCTCTGCCGGGATTGCAGGAATGACGCAACCCGGCACTGCGGAGAGTGCTGAGTGCTGAGTGCTGAGTGCTGAGTGCTGAGTGCTGAGTGCTGAGTGCTGAGTGCTGAGTGCGTCCGGCAGGAACCGGAGTTCCGACTTCATGACAGATTCGACTCGACGCTTACTGTAACAGCGGTCACACGGAGAAGCGGAGCAGAACGGAGGAAACGGAGAACTTCATCGCAATTCCTCCGATTCCTCCGTTCTTCTCCGTTCCTCCGTG
>DASWMA010000215.1:0-2899 GCA_036399995.1 Longimicrobium sp.
CGCGGTGGAGACCACGGGGCAGGTGCTGGACCGCCGCCGCGCCCGCGTCCTCTCCGCCGTGCTCACCGAGGCCGCCGGCGTGCACGAGCCCACCGGCGCCCTGCGCGCCTGCGCGGCCGCCTGCGTGGGCGACGACCTGCCGTGGGTGGCCGTCTACCGCGCAGGCGAGGCGGGCGGGGCGGCGCTGGAGCTCTCCGCCCACGCCGCCGTGGAAGGCCTGGTGGTGCAGCCGCGCGACGACCCGGCCCAGGGAGCGCTCGCGCGGGCGCTGCGGAGCGGACGGGTGGTGGAGGTGCCCGCGTCGGCGGTGCTGGGCCGCGCGGCGGCGCGCGGGTGGGAGGGGCCGGTGCTGGCCTGCCGCCTGGGCGCGGGCGGCGACGGCGTGCTGGTGGCCGGCGCGCCGCCGCAGCGCGCGGTGGACGCCGGCCACGCCGCCTTCATGCGCCGCGTGGCCGACGGGATGTCCACCGCGCTCCACCGCGCCCGGCGCGCCGCCCTGGCCGAGCGCGAGCGGATCGCCGTGCTCGAGCGGATGACCGACGGCTTCTTCGCGCTCGACGCGGGGTGGCGCGTTCAGCACGTGAACCCCGTGGCCGAGCGGCTGGCCGGCCGCGGCCGCGGCGAGCTGGACGGGCGCGTGCTGTGGGACGAGTTCCCCGCGCTCACCGGCACCACCTTCGAGCACCGCCTGCGCGCCGCCATGCAGAGCCAGGAGCCGGCGCACTTCACCGCGCGGCTCCCCGACGGCGGCCCCTGGCTGGAGATGCACGCCTACCCGTCGCCCGAGGGGCTCACCGCCTTCTACCGCGACGTGAGCGAGGCGGTGCGGCTGGAGCAGGGGCGCAGCGAGCTCCTCGAGCGCGAGCGGCTGGCGCGCGCCGCCGCCCAGCACGCCGAGCGGCGCCTGCGCGAGCTGGTGGAGGGGATCGACGCCATCGTCTGGGAGGCCGACACCGACCCGCTGCGCATCACCTTCGTGAGCGACCACGCGCGGGTGCTGCTGGGGTACCCGGTGGAGCAGTGGCTGGCCGGGCCCGGCCTGTGGCCCGCCATCGTCCACCCCGAAGACCGGCCGTGGGTGGTGGACACCTGCCTGGCCGCCACCGACGAGCCGCGCGACCACGCCATCGAGTACCGCATGCGCGCGGCCGACGGGCGCACCGTGTGGGTGCGCGACGTGATCCGCGTCTCCCCCGTGCCCGGCGGCGGCGCGCAGCTGCGCGGGGTGATGGTGGACGTGACCGCCCGCCGCCGCAGCGAAGACGAGGCGCGGCGGCTGGCGGCGATCGTCGCGGGGACCGACGAGTCGGTGGTCTCCAAGGCGCTCGACGGGACGATCCTCAGCTGGAACTCCGGCGCCGAGCGCACCTTCGGGTGGAGCGAGGCCGAGGTGCTGGGCCGCTCGGTGTACGATCTCCTTCCGCCCGAGCTGCACCCGCAGGAGCGCGAGAACCTGGCGCGCGTGGCGGCCGGCGAGCTGGTCGCGCGTTTCGACGCCGACCGGCCGGGGAAGGACGGGCGGCTGGTGGCGGTGTCGCTCACCATGTCGCCGATCCGCGACGCGGCGGGGCGGGTGTGCGCGGCCGCCACCATCGGCCGCGACGTCACGCAGGAGCGCAAGCTCCAGTCGCAGCTGCGCCAGGCGCAGAAGATGGAGGCCGTGGGGCGCCTGGCCGGCGGCATCGCGCACGACTTCAACAACCTGCTCACCGCCATCAAGGGGAACGCCGGCCTGCTGCTGGCCGAGCTCCCCGGCGCCAGCCCCTGGCGCGAAGACGCCGAAGAGATCGAGCGCGCCGCCCAGCGCGCGTCGGACCTCACGCGGCAGCTGCTGGCGTTCAGCCGCCGGCAGGTGCTGCAGCCGCGCGTGGTGGACATGAACGCGGTGATCGGAGAGACGCACCGCATGCTCCGTCGCCTGATCGAAGAGGACGTGCGGATCGACGTGCGCCTGAGCCCCCAGCCGGGGTGGGTGCGGGCCGACCCCGGGCAGGTGGAGCAGGTGGTGCTGAACCTGGCCGTGAACGCGCGCGACGCGATGGCCGGCGGGGGCACGCTCACCATCCGTACCGGGGTGGCGCAGGTGCCGCCCGAGCCGGGCGCCGCCTGGCCGTATTACGTGGCCGCGGGCGACTACGTGCGGCTCGACGTGGAAGACACCGGCCCCGGGATCGTCCCCGAGGTGATGCAGCACCTGTTCGAGCCCTTCTTCACCACCAAGCCGGCGGGGAAGGGAACGGGGCTGGGGCTGTCCACCGTCTACGGCATCGTGAAGCAGAGCGGCGGCTACGTGTGGGCCGAGAACCCGGAGGGGCGGGGAAGCCGCTTCGTGGTCCTCCTCCCCCGCGCCGCCGACGGAGAGCCCCCCTCCGCCGCACCCGCGCGCCCCCTGCTGGGAGAGGGCGGCGGCGCCACGGTGCTGCTGGTGGAAGACGAGGAGACGGTGCGCTCGCTGACCCGCCGGGTGCTGCAGCGCGGCGGCTACCGCGTGCTGGAGGCCGCCGATGCCTCGCAGGCGCTGGAGGTGGCGCGCGGGCACGCGGGCACCATCGACCTGCTGCTGACCGACGTGGTGATGCCCGGCGGCGGAGGTCCGCAGGTGGCGCTCGCGGTCACGCGGCTGCGCCCGGGCACGCGCGTCCTCTACATGAGCGGCTACCCGGGCGACTCCATCGCCGAGCACGGCCTTCCGCCGCACGTGGACCTTCTCCCCAAGCCCTTCTCTCCCGAGACGCTCCTCCAGCGGGTGTCGGATGCGCTGAAGGGGAAGGTGCGGGGGTGACGTCGCGGAGGTACGGAGGTACGGAGGTACGGAGGTACGGAGGTGCGGAGGTGCGGAGGTGCGGAGGTGCGGAGGTGCGGAGGTGCGGAGGTGCGGAGGTGCGGAGGTGGGGAGGTG
>DASWMA010000216.1:0-2099 GCA_036399995.1 Longimicrobium sp.
CCCGGCCCGGAGCGCAGCGGAGGGACACGCCCGAAAACGCCGTCGCAGTTCAAGGCAGTTCCAGCAGCCGAAGATGTTGCCCGTCGAAGCAGTCGCAGCCTGATGAAGCCGTCGCGGTTCCCTGAGCCGATTGATCCGAACCCGCTCCACCGGCCGATGACCGAGCCCCTGAAGACCGACCTGGCGCTTTCGCGCCGCGAAGCGGGAACGCAGACCTCCGACCGCCAGGGGGTCGACCTGCTGAACGCCCGCGGCGACCTGCTGCTGGCCGACGGGCGCCGCAACCTGGCCCAGGCGCTCCTGAACCGGCTGTACACCCGCCGCGGCGCGCTCGCCCAGCTGGGCCACCCCGGCTACGGCTCGCGCCTGCACCAGCTGGTGGGCGAGCCCGACACCCGCCGCACCCGCGCCCTGGCCGAGTTCTACGTGCGCGAAGCCCTGACCGCCGACCCGCGGGTGAAGGAGGTGGCCGCCGTGACCTTCGAGAAGCCCGACCGCACCACGCTGCAGCGCCACGTGCTGGCGATGAACGTGACCGTGATCCCCGTGGACGGCGGCGCGATGACGGTGACCGTGGCCACCGGCGTGGGGGGCTGACCCAGACCATGGCGTTCCACAAGCGCGACTTCCGCGAGCTGTACCAGGGGCTGGAGGACGAGGTCCGCCGGCGCGCACCCGCCCTGACCGACTGGCAGGAGGGGAGCGTGGTGCGCTCGCTGTTCGAGAGCGTGGCCTGGGAGATGGCGCTGCTGTACGAGCAGATGGACCTGGTGTACCAGGCCGGCTACGTGGACACCGCCACCGGCGCCAACCTCGACCGCGTGGTGGCCGTCCTGGGGATCACCCGCAACGAGCCCGACTTCGCCACCGGCGTGGTGACCTTCGAGCGCGATCGCGGCTCCACGGTCGAGATCGCGATCCCCGTGGGCACGCTGGTGACCACCCGCGACACCCCCGACCAGCGCCCGCCGCGCAAGGCGTACCTCACCCTCGAAGAGGTGCGGCTGCGCCCCGGCGACACCGAGGTGGACGCCAAGGTGCAGGCCGAGGAGCGCGGCCCCGAGATGACCGCCGACTCGGAGACCGTGGTGCTGATGCCCCGCCCCGTCCCCGGCGTGAAGGCGGTGCGCAACCGCCGGCCGATCCGCTTCCTGGGCCGCGACCGCGAGGGCGACGAGGACCTGCGCGAGCGCGCCAAGCAGGTGCTGCTGGCCTCGGGGCGCGCCTCGGTCACCTCCATCGAGAACGCGCTGCTGGGCCAGCCCGGGGTGCGCGGCGTGCGCGTGCGCGAGGGGTTCGAGACCGAGGTGGCGGTCGACCGCCCGGCGGTGGACGCCGGAGCCGCCGCGTCGTCCACGCCGGCCGACGACGAGCGGCTGGGGCGCGGGATGGTGCAGGTGTACGTGGACGGCCTGAGCGCCGACAACGCCGCCCGGCTGCGCGCGCGGGTCGACGAGGTGCGCGCCGCCGGCGTGTACGTGCGCATGGCCCCCGCGGTCGCGCTGAACGTGCAGGCGGTGCTGAAGATCGAGGCCGACCCGCGGGTGCAGGGCGACGAGCGGCTGGTGCTGGAGCGCAAGGTGCGCGACGCGGTGATCCGCTTCCTCGACCGGCAGCGGATGGGGGAGCCGCTCCTCTTCTCGCAGCTCACCCGCGAGGTGCTGGACGTGAAGGGGGTGACCGACCTGGCCGACTTCCGCATCTCGGTGTTCCGCGACCAGCAGACCGCCGCCACGGGCGTGGTCACCCTTGCGCGCGGGCCCGGCACGCCCGCCGGCAACCTGGCCATCCCCGCGCGCACCGAGCTGCGCGCCGGCACCGGCCAGCGCTTCGCCGTGGACGGCCCCGTGGACGCGCCCGACGGCGAGGTGGTGCTGGCCGCCGGCGACCGGGAGGTGGAGGCGCGCGTGCACGCGGTGCGGCAGGGGCGCGACGGCGAGCTGATGCGCACCGGCTCGAGCGTCGCCTGGGAGCCCGCCGGGCCCGGGCTGCGGGTGTCGAACGCGGTGCCGGTCCGCCTGGCCCGCACCGCCTACGACACGGCCAAGGTGAAGCGGGTGGAGGCGGCGGTGGAGGAGCGCTTCGTCCCCGACCTGGTG
>DASWMA010000217.1:0-5796 GCA_036399995.1 Longimicrobium sp.
TCCCTCCCGCCGGCCGCGCTCCGTTCATCTCCCTGCCCCGCCGCCCCTGTGGGTCGTCTTCGGCCCGACGTGATCGAACGCGCTGGGCGACGGTGCTCCGACGCGCCTGTCGCGCCACCGGTGAGCACTGTGTGGTTGAGCGCTGGCGCATTTCCGTCGCTGTCCAAAAAGGACATTGATTCCGCGCCGGCGGCTCGCTACCGTATGGACGTCGCGTGCACTCCGTTCACCTGCCCCGTCCGTCTGGAGCCTCCCGCGTGCTCGCTCGAGTCACCGCCGGCGCCGTGCTCGGCATCGACGCCTACCTGGTCACGCTGGAGGCCGACGTCTCCAGTGGCTTACCGGCTTTCTACCTCGTAGGCCTCCCGCAGGGCGCGGTGAAGGAGGCCCGCGAGCGCGTGCACGCCGCCATCATGAACAGCGGCTACGCGCTCCCTCCCCGCAGATATACAATGAACCTTGCGCCTGCGGACATTCCCAAAAGTGGCACCGCCTTCGACCTGCCGCTGGCGGTGGGGATGCTGGCGGGCGCGGTGCAGATGCGCTCCATCGACCTGCTGCAGCACTACATGATGGCGGGCGAGCTGGGGCTGGACGGCACGCTGCGGCCGGTGCGCGGCGCGCTGCCGCTGGCCATCGCCGCGCGCGACGCGGGGTTCCGCGGGATCATCCTTCCCGAGCACAACGCCCGCGAGGCCGCGGTGGTGGGCGAGCTGGACGTGCGCGCCGCCACCTCGCTCTCCGAGGTGGTGCGCTTCCTGGAAGGGTCGGGCGAGATGCCGCGGGCCACGGTGGACCGCGAAGCGCTGTTCCGCGCCGCCAGCGTGGCCGAGAACGACTTCGCCGACGTGAAGGGGCAGGAGCACGTGAAGCGCGCGCTGGAGGTGGCCGCCGCCGGCGCGCACAACATCCTGATGGTGGGCCCGCCCGGCTCGGGGAAGACGATGCTGGCGCAGCGGCTCCCCAGCATCCTCCCCCCGCTCACCTTCAACGAGGCGCTGGAGACCACCAAGATCCACTCGGTGGCCGGGCTGCTGGGCGGCGAGCACGCGCTGGTGGCCACGCGCCCCTTCCGGAACCCGCACACCACCATCTCCGACGCGGGGCTGATCGGCGGCGGCTCGCACCCGCGCCCCGGCGAGGTGTCGCTGGCGCACCACGGCGTGCTCTTCCTGGACGAGCTCGCCGAGTTCCGGCGCAACGTGCTGGAGGTGCTGCGCCAGCCGATCGAGGACGCAAAGGTCACGCTGTCTCGCGCCGCCATCTCGCTCACCTACCCGTCGCGCTTCATGCTGGTGGCGGCGATGAACCCGTGCCCCTGCGGGCACCACGGCGACACGCAGCGCCGGTGCACCTGCGCGCCGCAGGTGGTGCAGCGGTATCTCGGCCGCGTGTCGGGGCCGCTGCTCGACCGGATCGACCTGCACGTGGAGGTGCCCGCCGTGCAGTACCGCGAGCTGGCCGACAAGCGCCGCGGCGAGCCCAGCGAGGCGATCCGCCTGCGCGTGGCCCGCGCGCGCGAGGTGCAGCGCGAGCGCTTCGCCAGCCGCGGCGACGCGCACGCCAACGCGCACATGACCGCGCGTGACCTGCGCGAGCACTGCGCCATCGGCGAGGGCGGCGACGCGCTGCTGCGCACGGCCATCACGCGCCTGGGCCTCTCCGCGCGCGCCTACCACCGCGTGCTGAAGATCGCCCGCACCATCGCCGACCTGGACGGCGGAGGCGACATCACCACCGCCCACGTGAGCGAGGCCATCCAGTACCGCTCGCTTGACCGGGCCAGCACCACGCCGGCCCCCGCGGTGGCGGCACACGCGTGAAGCTGCCGGGAGCCGAGCGCGCCTTCGTCGACCCGGCGAAGGTCCGCGACTACCTGCTCGATCCCGATCATCCGGTCGGGCACTCGAAGGCGCGGTTCTTCGGCGCGCTGGGCTTCACCCGCGCCAGATGGCCGGCGCTGTACCAGGTCCTCCTCGACCTGGCTGTTCACGGCCGGGCCACCATCGGTGACCCGAGTCCCCATGGGCAGAAATACGAAGTCCATGCTACCATTACTGGGCCAGGACAACGCGAGGCATGCCTGGTGACCGTCTGGATCGTTCTGTCGGGCGAGGATTTTCCGCGGCTCGTCACCGCTTTTCCAGGGGGACCCCGATGACGCAACCCTTCCGCGAGCTCGATTCGGTGGTTCTGGTCCGCGACCTTCCCGAGGCTGGGCTGTGCGCCGGCGACCTGGGCGCGGTGGTGCACGTCCACGCGCCCGACGCGTTCGACGTGGAGTTCGTCGCGGCCTCCGGACGCATGGTAGCGCTGCGGACGCTCTCCCCCGAAGACGTACGATCCGCCAACGACGACGACGTGCTCGCCGCGCGTCCGGCGGACGGCAGGGTCTGACCTGGGGAGCCGGCGCCGGTGAAGCGGCGAAGGGAGCGAAGGAACGGTGAGGCGTGGCGCCCCCTGTGTCCTTCCCTCCCTTCGCTGCTTCGTGCTTCAACGAGGATGGTGGGCGGTTCTGGTCACGGACGGCACCCGGACCGCGACCGGATGTTCAGGCAACCACTCCGTCAGGGACCGAACGCCGCGCTGCAGCCGCGCAGCGCGCGGCGGCGGAGCGGGCCTTCCGCGGTGTGATGAGGGAGGTCAGGGAGGGATGATGCGACGGTGGTGGGAGCGAAGGAGGATCGCAGCCGGCGCCCTGGTGGTGCTTCCGCTCGCCGCGGCGGCGTTCGCGCGGGCGCCGCGGACGCGTGCGGCCCCGGCGCGAGACCCGATTCTCTTCGTGCACGGCTGGCAGGGGAACGCCGGCCAGTGGCGCACGATGATGGCGCGCTTCAGGAGGGACGGATGGGGCGAGGCGGAGCTCTTCGCCTGGACCTTCGACGACCGCCAGTCGAACGTCGCCGTCGCCGCGCGCATCTCCGCCCGCATCGACCAGGTGCTGGCGGCGACCGGCGCGTCGCGCGTCGACGTCGTGACCCACTCGATGGGAAGCCTCTCCACGCGCTACTACCTGAAGAACCTCGCCCGCGCCGGCCGGGTGGACGCGTGGGCGTCGCTGGGCGGGCCGAACCACGGCACGCAGGCGGCCTGGCTCTGTTTCTCCACCGCATGCAGCGAGATGCGCCCTGGCTCGGCCTTCCTCGCCGCACTCAACCGCGGAGACGAGACGCCAGGCGCCGCGCGCTACGCCACGTGGGGGTCACCCTGCGACGAGGTCGTCGGCCCGTCGAGCGTGGCGCTGGACGGCGCGGAGAACTACCCGACGCCCTGCGTTGCCCACCTCGACCTCCTGCTCGACACCGCCGTCTACCGCCAGCTGCGCGACTTCGTGTCCGGCCGCACGATCCTGGTGCACGCCCAGCACTCGCGTTGCGACCTGGGCTGCCGTGGCGAGGCAGCCACGGCCCCTGCCGTGCGCACGGACACAGCGCCCGCGCCTGGGTGGGTGCAGACGGGGCCGCGTTCGTCCGTCCCTCGGCCACGGGCCCGGCCGTCCGGCGGATGGCTGAGCGGCGGCGATGGCCTGGACGCCGAGCTTCGCCGCAGCCTCGCGCGTCCGCTCTGCGAAGCTCGATCGTGACCGACGGAGACATGACCTGCATGCTCCACTGCCCGGACGAATGTGACCACTATGCCACGTACGAGTTCGATCGCTGTCATTGCCCTCCCACTCCCCATTGCTCGAGGGATTTCTGCTGATTTGCTGACCGCTCCCGCGGGCGTCGTCGCCCGGCACGGGGAGGTGGTCACCCAATCGGCCTGCCACACGCTCCCGTTGGTGTACTGAGGACGGGACTCATGTCTCCGGGCGATCCGGATCGTGCGGAATCGGATGACGGGCCCACGGCGCGCAGCCGTGGGCCCGTTTTCGTCTCCGGCATCCCGGCCTCGGCCGGTTGATCGAGATGTACGATCGCCATCTCCCGTGGCCGCACGGCCTGAGCGAGCACTGCGTCGTGGGCGAGGGGGTGGCGGTGGGCATCCCCCGCTTGCGGGCCGGCATCACGCCACCTCGGCCCCGAGTGACCGTCGTGTCGCAACCGCGCGGCTTCCTGCCGCGATGCCGAGCGCGATGACGATCAGGAGCGCGGCGACGGCGAAGGTGGTCCGCATGCCGGCGGCGACGGCCTCGGGACGCGCCGTCGTGATGTCCGTCGTCCCCGACGCGAGCGCGAACACGGCGCCCATGACGGATGCGCCCGTGATCAGGCCCAGGTTGCGCGACAGGGTGAGCATCCCGGAAAGGACGCCCCGCTGGTCCGGGCGAACGTTGGTCAGGACGGCGGTGTTGTTGGCCGTCTGGAACAGCGCATAGCCGGCGGTGATCACGACCATCGGGGCGAGGTAGCCGGCAATGCCGAGCGCCGCCGGCATCATGGACAGGGCGAAGGAGCCGGCCGCGACCCCGATCAGCCCGACCAGGGTCGTGCGCCGTGCGCCCAGGCGGTCCACGATGCGCCCGGCCGGCACGCCAGTGAACGCGGCGACCAGCGGACCCGCCGACATCACGATGCCGACGAGCGCCGCATCGAGCCGGAGCGCACGCGAGAGGTAGAACGGCCCCACCACCAGCGTCGCCATCAACACCGTCATCACCAGCGCGCCCATGGCGAGGCTCGCGCTCAGCACCGGGTCGCGGAACAGCGCCAGCTGGATCAGCGGGGACGGCGCTTTCGCCTCGGCCCGCACGAACAGGCCGATGCCGAAGCCCGCGGCCAGCAGCAGCGCCAGGTTGAGCACACCGAAGCTGCCGCGCCCGATGGTCATGGCCAGCGCATACGCCGCGAGCGACACGGCGAGGAGCAGCGTGCCCACGGAGTCGAAGCCGGCCCGCTCCGTCTTCGGCCGCGGCCCATCGGCGGGGAGGAAGCGGCCGGCGAGAAGGAGCGTGACCATCCCCAGCGGTACGTTCACCAGGAACATCGCCCGCCAGCCGAGCCCCGAGATCAGCACGCCGCCGAGTGACGGACCAAGCGCGGTGCCGATCGCCGACATCGTTCCGAGCAGACCCATGGCGCTGCCGGTCTTCGCCTTCGGAACCGTCTCACCCACGAAGGCCAGGGTGAGGGCCATCATGGTGGCCGCGCCCAGCCCCTGCGCCGCCCGCGCGGCGATCAGCAGCCCCAGCGTGGGCGCCGCGCCGCACAGCACCGAGGCCACGGTGAACACGAGGATCCCCGCCAGCAGCAGCCGACGGCGCCCGACGAGGTCGCCGAGCCGCCCCGCGCTGACCACCAGCGTGGTGATGGCGAGGAGATACGCGAGGACGACCCACTGGACCTGCTGGAACGACGCGTCGAACGCCTGCGCCAGCGTCGGCAGCCCCACGTTGGCGATGCTGGTGCCCAGCGACGACAGCAGCATCGACAGCGAAAGGCTGGCGAGCCCCCACTGAACCGAAGGCGTCCGGCCGCCCCTTCCGGCTACGGCATCTTCTCGTCCCGCGACGATCGTCTTCACCATGGGCTCCGGTTTCACGACACGTGAGATCGACGTGTCGGAAACGTAGGCCTTGCCGGATGTGGCGGAAGACGCATGATTTGCACTTCATTCGTGCGTCTTGCGCCATGTCACTCCTGCCCTGCCTCCGTGGCTGCATGTCGAAGCCCGATCTCAACCTGCTCGTCACCCTCGACGTGCTGCTGGCGGAGGGAAGCGTTGCGCGCGCGGCGCAGCGGCTGCGGCTCAGCCCGTCGGCGATGAGCCGGCAGCTGGCGCGGCTTCGCGCGGCGACCGGCGATCCGCTGCTGGTCCGCGCCGGCCGGTCGCTCGTTCCGACGCCGCGCGCGCTGG
>DASWMA010000218.1:0-5417 GCA_036399995.1 Longimicrobium sp.
CTCTCGCACTCTCGCACTCTCGCACTCTCGCACTCTCGCACTCTCGCACTCTCGCACTCTCGCACTCTCGCACTCTCGCACTCTCGCACTCTCGCACTCTCGCACTCTCGCACCGCGTCACTGCACGCAGTTCCCGCGCGGGTCCGGCTTCGGCTTGTCCACCACGGGGCGCTGCTCTTGGTTCGCCACCCGGCCTGCCAGGTCGGCCACGAAGCGGGCGACCTGCGCCATCCGGTCGTAGTCCACGTACTGCGGCTCGTCGGTCACCTGGTGGTAGTCGGCGTGCCCGCCGGTGGTGAAGAAGATGATGGGGATGCCGTAGCGCGCGTACTCGTAGTGGTCGCTGCGGCAGTAGATGTTCTGCGGATGGCCGTTGGCGTCCATCCCGTAGTCGAAGCGCAGGCCGTGGCGGCCGGTGCGGTTCACCGTCTCGGCCAGGTCGCCCAGCCCGGTGGAGAGCCGGCGCGAGCCCACCAGCTGCACGTACCCCTGCCCGCCGCGCAGCACGCCGCCTTCCTTCGCCTGCCCCGTCACGTCGCCCGCTCCGCCGCGGCCGATCATGTCCATGTTGAGCTGTGCCACGATCTGCTCGCGCGGCACCGTGGGGTGGTCGGTGAAGTGCTCCGAGCCGTACAGCCCCTCCTCTTCGCCCACGTGCCACACGAAGACGAGCGAGCGCTTCGGCCGCGGGCGCGACGCGAACCACTGCGCGATCTCCAGCGCGCCCGCTGTACCCGAGGCGTCGTCGTCGGCACCGTTGTACACCGAGTCGGCGCGCGCCGAGCGGCCGCCGGTGCGCCGCCGCACCCGGGCCAGGATCTCGTTCACCTGGCGCTGCTGCTCGGGGGTGAGCCGCGGGTCGGGGTCGTCGGCGCCGCTGGTGCGGAACAGGTGGTTCACGACGTACATCGAGTCGTGCGCCACCGGCTCGGGGCGCGTGCCGATGTGGTCGTTGTGGGCGCCGATGGCCACGTACTCGCGGCTCAGCACGGGGTCGCTGCCGCGCAGGACCGCCACCACGTTGCGCGCCGGCACCGCGGTGGGCCGCTCCACGAAGCGCGGCGAGCCGGTGACCGTGGCGCCCGCCGCGCCGGGGCGCAGGGTGGCGGGGTCGGCGCCCAGCAGCGCGGCGGCGGCGCGGGCGGTCACGTACAGGTACGCCGGCAGCTCGGGGCCGGGCTGGCCGGCCATCACCTGCAGCGGCTCGCGGTACTGCGCCAGCGAGCTTTCGGGGATGCGGTCGAGCCCGGCGAACGCGATCCCCGCGGCGCGGCGGTAGCGGCGGGTGAGGGCCGGGCGGTTCACCGTTCCCGGCGGGTTCCCCACGAACGTGGGCCCCATCGTGATCACCACCAGCTTCCCGGCCACCGCCAGGCTGTCCACCATCTGCAGCGAGTCGGACATCGATCCGCCGTAGATCACCTGCACGCCGTCCAGCGAGCGCGCGTTGGGGCCGTTGTCGCGCGGGACGTAGTCGGTCCACGCGCGCAGCGCGGTGCCGTTCACCGAGAAGGATGCGTCGGTGTCCACCACCCGGTCCACCAGCGGGATCGCCTGGAAGAAGGTGCCGTTGTCGCCGCCCGGCTCCAGCCCCATCCGCCGCAGCTCGGCGGCGATGTACTCCGCCGCCTTCGCGTTCTCGGGGCGCGCCAGCATCCTCCCCTTCATCGAGTCGTCGGCCAGGGCGTACACCCGCGTGCGCAGGTCGCCGGGGGTGATGGCCCCGGTGGTGGGCCGCGGCGCGTGCGTGCGCGGCAGCCCCAGGCGCGCCCACGGGTCGGCGGGGGCCTGCGCGCGGGCCGCGGCGGGGATGGCCAGCGCCAGCAGCGGCAGCAGGCGAAGGGCGGAGCGTTTCATCGGCGGGAGCGGGTTGGGTGTGGGAACGGCCGGGATCGGAGAGGCGCGCGAAGGAAGAACGGCGCGACCGTACGCGTGCGGCGAAACGTACCCGCGCCGGCGCGGGAAGGATGCGCCGATGGGCCGAAACGCGCGTCGGGCGGTGCGAAACGGAACGGCACGGAGACGAGCCGGTGCCGCGGACGGCCGTTCAGCCTCTTCCGTGGGACGAACGGTTGGATGCGATCCGCGCCGCGAAGGTTCGATCACCCGAGAATGCAGACCGGGAGCATCGGCGGCCGATGCTCCCGGTCAACGTCCGCGCTGGGACGCCGGTCAGAACCGCGTCACGACGCCGCCACCGGGTCGCGCGAGGTGAAGCCCACGCCCGCCAGCACGATGCCCAGCACCGCGTGCAGCCAGATGTCGTTCCCGCCGATGGGGATCAGCCCGAACGTCGTTGGATCGACGAACGCCAGGACGACGAGGAGGAGGTACATCACGCCGGATACCCGGCAGTACGTCTTCGCCGCGCCCCACGTGCGCGACGCGGCGATCCCCCAGATGCCGAACAGCAGGTGCACGATGTTGTGCAGCAGGTTGATGGGGAACAGCCCCAGCTCCTTGGGCGCGTTGTCGGGGTGCGCCTCCATCCCCGTGCCGCCCGGCGTGAGGAACCCGCCGAGGGCCACCAGGATGAACACCACGCCGAAGATGAGGGCGACACGCTGGGCCAGTGACCTCATGGAGCCTCCTGTTTGGCGGTGTCGCGCGGAAGCCGCCGCGCTTATCGGACGCTACGGTGAATCATGGACGCACCGAACGCAAGGATTTTGCCCGGCGCGGGCCAGAAACTTGCTCTTCATCCCGAGCTGACACACCGAAAAGGAGGCTTGCGATGGCACGGCAGCGATACGGGGCGGAATACGGCCGCGGCTACGACCAGCAGCACAGCTACGGGATGCGCGGCTACCAGATGGGCCCGGGGTGGGCATGGAGCGACGACCGCGACCCCAACTGGCGCGGCGGCACCTACCAGGGGATGCGGATGCAGGGCGACTCGCGGCAGGCCGCCTACGGCCACGACCGCTTCCATCGCCAGGCCGACCTGGGCGGCGCCGGCGGCTTCGACGGCCGCTACGACCTCCCCAACGGCTTCTACGACGCGAACGGCTACTACCACGAGCAGTGGGAGGGCCAGGCGCACGGCGCCGTCCCCGGCCGCTGGCTGGGCCACGCGCGCTACGACGCCGACGTCCGGCGCGTGGAGAACGGCGGGGTGCAGTACGACCGCGAGTACCTGCGCCAGTACAACGGCAACTCGCCGGCGCTGCGCCACGGCGGGCCCCAGCGGTCGTGGGGCTTCAGCGCGGGCCCCGACGCCCCGCCCATGCGCGGCCGCCACGACGCGCGCGACCAGCCCACCGACGAGCGCGGGTACAACGGCTACAACACCGGCGGCTTCTCGGGCCACGGCTACCAGGGCCCCGGCACCCGCGGCTCCATCCCCATGCAGAAGGGCGGTCGCGGCGTCCGCGGCGGGTAGGCGGTCGAAGGGCGGGGGAGGATGAACGAGAGGCCCGTGGCTCCGAGAGGGAGCCGCGGGCCTCTGCTCATCGGCGACGTTACGAAATGTGAAGAACGGCGGCGCGTGGGCGTGTCCCTCCGCTGCGCTCCGGGCCGGGCTGCGCGCGCGGTAGGCAACGATACCGCCGTTGCCAACCGCGCCGGGCCACCGCCGCGCCAGCCATCCAGCCGATCCCGCGACCTCCGCCCACGCGCGGCGGCGTCCCGGCCCTCCGGGCGCGCATCCCTCACGCAACGTAGCGTTTCCGCACCTCCCGGCGCGGCCTTGGCGCGCGGTTCCTCCCCGGGCGATCGAGGCTCGCTTCCGATGTAGGGGGTTCCCCCACACGCGCGTCCGCATCTTTCGATTACGCGCGCAGCGTCTTCGGGTTAGTTTCGACACACTTCCTTCCAAAACGCCATGCGTGCGCCCCGGGGAACGGTTTCCCGCCTCCCCGTACCAAACCAGGATCAACTCGCGATGGACGTGCCTCCGGCTTGCCGTGGCGGCCGTGGCGTTCCCGTGCCGGGAAGCACTCCCCTCATCCCATCCCCTCGTCCCGGAGCCCCATAGATGTCCACGCGCTCACAGTACACCACGCCGCTGTACACGCACTTCGTTTCCCACTACGCGCAGCCGGCGGGGCCCGACCTGCTGGGGCGCACCGAGCCGTTCTTCACCTGGCAGGACGCCCGCCGGCGCGAGGGGCTCTGGCCGTATTCGCGCAGCCTCGAGTCGGCGCCGCAGGCCGCGGGCGCGGTGCGCAGCGAGACCGGCACCCGCGCGTCGGGGCTGAACTTCCTCTCGCAGGACTACCTGTCGCTCTCCACGCACCCCGCCGTGCTCGACGCGGCGCATGCCGCGCTGCGCGACTTCGGGCTGCACAGCGCGGGCTCGGCCATGCTGGGGGGCAACACCGCGCCCGGGCTGGCGCTCGAGGCCGCGCTGGCCGAGGCGGTGGAGACGCCGCACGTGGCGCTCTTCTCCACCGGGTGGGGAGCGGGCTTCGGCACCATCACCGCGCTGGTGGGGCCCGACGACTACGTGGTGCTCGACACGCTCTCGCACGCCTGCCTGCAGAGCGGCGCCGCGGCGGCCACGCGCAACGTGGTGCGCTTCCGCCACCGCGACAACGAGGCGGTGCGCCGCCACCTGCGGAAGATCCGCTCGCGCGATGCCCAGAACGCCATCCTGGTGGTCACCGAGGGGCTGTTCTCGATGGACTCGGACGTTCCCGCGATCGAGGAGCTGCAGGGCATCTGCCACGAGTGGGGCGCCACGCTGCTGGTGGACGCCGCCCACGACTTCGGGGCGATGGGGCCGCGCGGCACCGGCAGCGTGGGCGCACAGCGCATGCTGGGGAAGGTCGACCTGGTGATGGGCGCCTTCTCCAAGACCTTCGCCTCCAACGGGGGCTTCCTGGCCACGCGCTCGGCGGCGGTGCGGCAGTTCGTGCGCGTGTTCGGCGGCCCGCACATCTTCAGCAACGCGCTGTCGCCGCTGCAGGCCGCGGTGGTCGCGCGGGCGCTGGGCATCGTCCGCGGCGCCGAGGGCGACGCGCTGCGCGACACGCTCGCAGCGAACATCGGCGCGTTGCGCGGCGAGCTGAACCGGCGCGGCATCGACACGCTGGGCGTGCCCTCGCCGGTGGTGCCCGTGGTGGTGGGCGACGCGGCCGTGGCGCGTGTGGCGGCGCGGATGATCTTCGAGCGCGGGGTGTTCGTGAACCTGGTGGAGTACCCGGCGGTGCCGGTGCGCGGGTCGCGCTTCCGCATGCAGGTGATGGCGGGGCACACGGTGGAGCAGGCGCGTGCCGCCGGCACCGTGGTGGCCGAGGCCATCCACGAGGCCCGAGAGATCGTGGGCGCGCCGGACATGCTTCCGGCGGCCGCGGAGCCGGCGCGGGTGGCGGCCGCCTAGTCGGAAGTTCCGCAGCGTGAATCGCGGCAACCTTATGAGGACACATGAGGTTGCCGCTCTTTTGGGCTCCGCCTGTACCCATGTAAAGGCACCA
>DASWMA010000219.1:0-1880 GCA_036399995.1 Longimicrobium sp.
CGCCGCCGGCTTCGCAGCCGGCGGCGTCTCGTTTTTCGATCCCGACCCCGATCCGGATGGGCCTGCGTCAGGACGCCTTGCGCTTGAGGCTGTCGATGGTGAGCACCACGGCCTCGGCGGGCTCGGCCTGCAGCAGGTCGAGCAGGGAGGTCTGGTCGCGGGTGGCCGAGGGGACCTGGTGGCAGCGGCGGCAGCGGGCCTCGTAGCTCTCGTGGCCGCCCACCTGCACCACCGGGCTCTCGTAGGGCGCGGGCTCGCCGTCCACCAGCCGCTGGTTGCGCGTGGCGCTGGCGCCGCAGACCATGCAGATGGCGTGGAGCTTGTCCACCGTCTCGGCGCGGGCCAGGATCTGCGGCATGTGCCCGAACGGCTCGCCGCGGAAGTCCATGTCGATCCCCGCCACGATCACGCGCGCGCCGCGGTCGGCCAGCACGGTCAGCACCTCCACGATCCCCTCGTCCATGAACTGCACCTCGTCCACCGCCACCACCTGGGTCTGCGGGTGGATGCGCTCGGCCATCTCCAGTGCGCTGCGCACGGGCACGGCGGTCACGCCGCTGCCGTCGTGCGAGCTCACGTGGCCGATGCCGTGGTAGCGGTCGTCGAGCGCCGACTTGAACACCTGCACGCGGCGGCGGGCGATCAGCGCGCGGCGCACGCGGCGGATCAGCTCTTCGGACTTGCCCGAGAACATCACGCCGGTGATGACCTCGATCCAGCCCTGGCCGTCGCCCTGGTAGAGCGTGACGTCTCTCAAGACCCGGACTTTCCTGCGGAGTATTGGCGGTGCGGGATTGCGTCGGCGGGGTGTGTGCCGGGCGGAAAGGTAGCCGTGGGGACGGGGGGCGGCAACCGGCCGGAAGAGGCCAACGGAGGGACGCGCGGGGGGATTCATCGCCATCCTCGAAGCTGGAAGGGCGATTGAAATTGAAATCGCTGCAGCAACTACACCAAGTCCGCCTTCGCCGCGCCTTCGCCGACTACCGGCGTCAGCGCAGGCGGGATGACAGCGCGCGGGGCCACCGCCATCGGAGAGACCCGATCTGTCCCGAGAGAGACGCCGGGGAACCGTGCTCAGGGGAGCTCGAGCTGCCGCGTCTCGAAATCCCGGATTACCGCGCTGGCGAAGAAAGAGTAGGCGCGGTTCGGGTTTGCGAACTCCTTGAGCGCCTTCGCCTCGTGCTGCATCAGGTCCAGCACGATCTCGCGCACGCCGTCGGGGACCGGCGGCTCCATGGCGAGCAGCTCGCTGAGCCGGCCGATCACGTACATGTGCTGCCGCATCAGGTGCAGCACCTCGCGGCGTGCCTGCACCAGCTCGGTCCGGTTCAGGGCGTAGACGTGAATCGACGCCACGCCGCGCGGGTCGGGCTCACCGGCGGCGTTGGTGCGCGGCACGATCACGGCCTCGTCCACGTTCCACTCCAGCACCTCGGCCGGGTCGGCGTCGTCGCGGCAGGGGTTGAGCAGCAGCGTCGCTTCCCCGGCTTCGCTCCCGGGCTCCAGCCTGCGCTGCGACCCCGGCACAAGGGGGAACGCATTCCCCTTCCCCACCACCAGCGGCACGGCGCGGCCGGGGATCAGGTGCGCCCGCCGCCGGTTGCAGTCGATGCACGAGGGGAGGAGGTTCGACCATTCGGCGGCCAGCCAGTAGTAGCCCTTCCCCGCCTTCGTCCCGTCCTCCTCCTCCACGTCGCCCTTGGGGCGCCAGTGCTCCACGTCCACCGGGTGCGCCGCGGCGTACGGCGTTTCGCAGTACGCGCACTTGCCGCGGAAAAGCCGCACCAGCGCCTCCTTGACCGCCTTGTCGCGGTAGAGCTTGAATTCGAAGCTCCCGGCGCGCGACGCGGCGCCGTAGTGGGCGATCGCCGCGTCGCGCT